>JAAMXG010000003.1 GCA_011754245.1 Buchnera aphidicola (Periphyllus aceris) | reverse complement strand
AAAAAAAAAAAAAAAAAAAAAAAAAAAAAAAAAAAAAAAAAAAAAAAAAAAAAAAAAAAAAAAAAACAAAAAATAATTTAAATAAAAAATAATTAATAATAAAAAAAATATTTAATTTTTTTTAAAAATTAAGCTTAATATAAAAATAACAGATAAATTTAATACAATTATTGGACTAATTGGAACATTATAAAAATGAGATATAAAAATTCCTAAACTTAAAGAAATAAAACTAATAATAATAGATATAAAAATTGAGTATTCTGGAGATGATGAGAATTTATAAGATATTGAAGAAGGTATTACTAATAATGAAGTCATTAGTAAAACTCCAAAGAATTGTATTGCTAAACTAACTGTAAAAGCCGTAATAAACATTAATATAAATCTTGTTTCTAAAATATTTACTCCATTAATTTTTGCTAAATCTGGACTTATTATTAAAAATAAAAATTTTTGCCAATAAAAATATAATATTATTATAACAATACAACTAACCAAAAATATAATTATTACATCATAGAAACATATTTTTGATAAATCTCCAAAAAAATAACGAGGTATATCAATTTTTTTTTTTTTTGAAAGTATATGCAATAAAATTATACTTAAAGATAAATATATATTTGTTAAAATATTAATAATAGCATCAATTTTAATATTTGAATAAATTTCTATAAAAAAAACAGCCAATAAAAATATTGTTATTAAAAGTATGTTAAGTAAAAAGTAATTTATATTTAAAACATAACTTAAAGATACTCCTAATAATGAAGCATGAGATAAAGAATCGCCAACAAAAGAAATTCTATTCCAAACTATAAGAGAGCCTATAGGAGCCGAAGAAAATATTATAAATGTACCAATTAACCATTCAAAAAATAATTGTGTATTCATAAAAAATTCACTTAAATTTATATTTTTAAAAATTATGCTTATGATTATGATTATGATTATAAAAAGCAAATTTTCTTATTTTAATTAATCCAAAAATTTTAATAAAATTTTTATTTTTTGATACTAATTTAGGAGTTCCTTTACAACAAATATGTTTATTTAAACAAATTACTTTATCTGTTTGATTCATTACTAAATTCAAATCATGAGATACTATTAAAACAGAACATTTTAAACTATTTTTAATTTTATGAATTAATTGATATAATTTAAGTTGTCCTAAAATATCCATTCCTTGAGTTGGTTCATCTAAAACTAATAAATCAGGATTATTTAATAAAGCACGAGCTAGTAAAACTTTTTGAATTTCTCCTCCTGATAAACTATTTAAATTTCTTGTCTTTAATTTTATTACTCCAACTTTTTTTAAATTTTTAATAATTATATTTTTTTTATAATTATTTAAAATTTTCATAAATTTATAAACTGTTATAGGAAATGGAGTATTTAAATAAATTTTTTGTGGAACATAACCAATTTTATTTTTTCTTAAATAAATAACTTTTCCAAAACTTTGTTTTTGTAATTTTAAAATAATTCGAATTAATGTAGATTTTCCAGCTCCATTTGGCCCAATTAATGTAATAATTTTATTTTTTTTAATACGTAAAGAAATATTTTTTAAAATTTTTTTTTCATTTTGACAAAAATAAACATTTTTTAAAATAATCAATATAATTTTCTCTGTTATTTATATTTATGTTAAAAACTTCATATTTTTTTTAAAATTTTTATAATTTTACTTTTAAAATTCTTATTGTATTTGTATTACCAGGAATTCCTTTAACATCTCCTTGAGTAATTATAACTATATCTTTAAATTGTAAATATTTATTTTTCAACAATAATTTTATAGCTTCTTTTGAAGCAGATAATCCTTCTTTATTAGTATTAAAAAAAATAGGTATTACGCCTCTATACAAAGAAGTTAAATTTAAAGTTTTTTTGTTTCTTGATAAAGCAAAAATTGGAAGACCAGAACTAATTCTAGATGTTATTAAAGGAGTTTTTCCAGATTCCGTCATTGTAATTATAGCTTTGACTCTTTTTAAATGATTTGCAGAATACATTGCTGAAAGTGAAATAATTTCTTCAATGTTATCAAAAGAAAAATTTATTCTATGTCTAGAAATATTTATACTTGGAACTTTTTCTGCTCCTTTACATACTTTTGACATTACTCTAACTGTTTCAACAGGATTTTTTCCTGAAGCCGTTTCAGAAGATAACATAACAGCATCACTGCCATCTAAAACAGCATTTGAAACATCCATCACTTCTGCTCTAGTAGGAATAGGATTTACAATCATAGACTCCATCATTTGAGTTGCTGTAATTACTACTCTATTTAATTGACGAGCTTTTCTAATAAGTTTTTTTTGCATTCCAGCTAGTTCAGGATCTCCAATTTCAATTCCTAAGTCTCCTCTTGCAACCATAATAGCATCTGATGATAATATAATGTCTTCTATAATTTTATCATTTTTAACTGCTTCTGCGCGTTCTATTTTAGCAATAATTTTAGCGGAACTTCCAGATTTGATTATTAATTTTCTAGCAATTTTTAAATCTTCTGCAGATTTTGGAAAAGAAATAGCTAAATAATCTACATTAATTTTAGAAGCTATTAATATATCTCTTTTGTCTTTATTTGTAATAGATCCTGCATTTAATCCTCCTCCTAATTTATTAATTCCTTGATTATTTTTTAAAATTCCTCCAATTATAACTTTTGTAAATACTTGTACTTTATTAACTTTTAATACAATTAATTGAATTTTTCCATCATCAAGTAATAAAATATCTTTTTTACAAATGTCGTTCGGTAAATTTTTATAATTAAATCCTATTTTTTTTTCATTTCCTAATTTTTTTTTATAAGAATAATCTAATACAAAAAGATTTCCTTTTTTTAAAAAAACTTTATTTTTTTTAAATTTTGAAATTCTTATCTTAGGTCCTTGTAAATCTCCTAAAATTGCAACATGACTTCCTGTTTCTTTAATAATTTTTTTAGCTTTTTTAGCTCTAATTAAATGTTCTTCATGTGTTCCATGAGAAAAATTTAATCTTAAAACATTTGCTCCAGATAATATTATTTTTTTTAAAATTTTACTTGAATCTGTAGAGGGTCCAAGTGTAACTACAATTTTTGTTCTTCTAATACGTTTTAACATTTTTATTTTCCTAAATTGTTTATTTTTAATAAAAACTAATTTTTTAAAAACAAATAGAATTAATTATTAAACTAAATTTTTTAAAATATTTTTTATTATCAATTGATATAATATTTTTTATAAAATAAAATAAGAAATATAAATATTATTTAAAATTTTATATTTTTATATAAAAAATTATATTATTTTATAAAAACAATATTTTTAAAATAAAATTTTTAAATAAATTTTTTTATAAAAAATTTTTAATTAAAAAATTAATTTTATAATATTAATTAAATAATTATATTTATATATATCATATAATGTAATTTAATTAAAAATTAGTTTTCCATATAAAATTATTTATACTTTAAGAAATAGGATGTTAATAGTGCTTTCTAAAAAAAATAAAGAATGTGATTTAGTTATATTTGGTACTAAAGGTGATTTGTCAAAAAGAAAATTATTTCCTGCTTTGTATCAACTAGAAGAATCATTAAAGTTATGTAAAAATACAAAAATTATTGGAATTGGTCGTGCAAATTGGACTCAAGAACGTTATAAAAAAATAATTAAAAAACATATTAAAAAATTTTCTTATAGAAAATTTAAAAAAAAAATATGGAAAAAATTTAGTGATAGATTATATTTTTGTAATATAGATGTAAATAAATTTTCAGATTTTTTAAAATTAAAAAAAATATTTAAAAAAGAAAAAAAAATAAAAATTTATTATTTTGCCATTCCTCAAAATACTTTTAAAAATATATTTAAAGGATTAAAAAAAATAAATTATAATTATCTTCAAGATAGAATTATTTTAGAAAAACCTATCGGAAATTCTTTAGAAACTTCAAAAAAAATTAATAATCAAGTTGGAAAATATTTTCAAGAAAAACAAATTTTTAGAATAGATCATTATTTAGGGAAAGAAACTATATTAAATTTATTATCTTTAAAATTTTCTAATTCAATTTTTTTTACAAATTGGAATAAAAATACAATTGATCATGTTCAAATTACTGTAGCTGAAAAAATTGGAATAGAAGGAAGATGGAATTATTTCGATAAAATAGGACAAATGAGAGATATGATTCAGAATCATTTACTTCAAATATTATGTATTTTAACTATGTCTCCTCCTATTAATCTTCAATCAAACAGCATAAGAGATGAAAAATTAAAAATATTAAAATCATTAAGAATGATAAATGAAAAAAATGTTAATAAAAATACTGTAAGAGGTCAATATAAATCTGGATTTTTTAAAAACAAAAATATTCCAGGTTATATTGATGAAATAAACTCAAATAGAAATAGCAATACTGAAACTTTTGTATCAATCAAAGTAAATATAGATAATTCTCAATGGAATGGAGTTCCTTTTTATTTGCGTACTGGAAAAAGATTACCTTTAAAACATTCTGAAATTGTTATTTATTTTAAAAAAAATGATTTTAATTTATTTAATAATTTTAAAAAAAAATTACCATTAAACAAAATAGTTATTCGTTTAGAACCAAACGAAGGAATAGATATTTTTATTCTTAATAAAATACCTAAATTAGATTCAAAATATGAATTAAAAGAAATAAAATTAAATTTTAATTATAAAAAAACTTTTAATCAATATACACTATATAATGCTTATGAAAGATTACTATTAGAAAGTTTTTTAGGTTCTCAATCTTTATTTGTTAGACGTGATGAAATAGAAGAATCTTGGAAATGGATAGATTCAATTATTAATGCATGGAATAAGAAAAAATCCAAATTAGAATTATATACTGCTGGCACATGGGGTCCAAAATCTTCTCATACTCTTTTAAAAAAAGATGGTCGGTTTTGGAATAAAATTAAATAACTTATATAAATATTTTTTTATAAAATATATTTAAAAATATTTTATATTAATTAAAATTATATTTTTTCAAAAATAAAATTATATTTAATATTCATTTTTAATAACTTATTAAAATAATTTAAAATATTTTTTATGAATAAAAAAGATTAATTTTTTATTTTTTTTAATAAAAAATAAAAAAAATAAGTAATATTGAATAATTTTAAAAGGAAAATTCATGATTCGAATTTTATTATTTTTGTTAACAAATATATCTGTTATCAGCATATTATGTATCTTATCTTTTTTTATTAATATTCAAAATAAAAATTTTTTATTATTTTTATTATCTACAACTTTGTTTGGTTTTGGAGGATCATTTTTATCTCTTTTATTATCAAAACAAATCGCTTTGTTTTCAATTCACTCTAAAGTTATTAAAACTCCAAAAAATTTAAGAGAAAAATGGTTGTTAAAAACAATTAAAAAACAAGCAAACCAATTAAAAATAAAAATTCCAGATTTAACTATTTATAAATCTAAAAATATAAATGCATTTGCGACAGGAGCTACTCAGAATTCTTCTTTAGTTGCGCTTTCAGAAAAATTATTAAATAATATGAATAAAAATGAAATAAAAGCAGTAATTGCTCATGAAATGACTCATATTTCTAACGGAGATATGGTTACTATGACTTTAATACAAGGTGTTACAAATACATTTGTTATATTCATATCAAGAGTTATTTCAAATTTTATATATCATATCTTTAATAATTCTGAAAATACTAACTTTTTTTTAAAAAAAAATAAATTTATTAATTTGATAATTACATTATTTTTAGAAATTTTATTTGGAACTATATCTGGAATAATTGTAATGTGGTTTTCTAGATACAGAGAATTTTATGCAGATGCTGGATCAGCGAAACTTGTTGGAAAAAAAAACATGATTGAAGCATTGATAAGTATTGAAAATAGTATTAATATTTCGAAAAAAAATAATAATCTTTCTACTTTATATATAAATAATAAAAATAAATGTATTTTACATTTATTCATGTCACACCCAACAATAAAAAATAGAATTAAAGCTTTAATGAAAGAAACATATATGTAAAAATTTAGTTCTTCATAAAAGAAAATAAATTTATTTTCTTTTATGAAATAAATTAATCTTAATTATTTTTTTTTTTAAATTTAGAAGTAATAAATGTAAAGATTGTTTTTTATTGAAAAATCCTCTATGATATTATTATTAATATTTTCTATTTAAATTATTTTTTTTATTTTTTAAAAAATTTATTTAAAAATTTTAAAATTAATTATAAAAAATTTTTAAAAAACTTTATATGAATAATATTTTTTTATAATATAAAATTTTTAAATAAAATTTTGAATATTAAAAATAAAAGGTTAAATAAAATTATTTAATGGAAGCCAAATTATTTTTATTTTTTTCTCTTAAATATCATAATAAATTTTTTTATAAATTTTTTATTTAATATAAAGCTAAGTATTTAAAATATTAAAAAAATAAAAAATATTAAATTTACAATTTAAAAAAAAAAAAAATAAAAAAATCATTAAAATATAAAAAATTTCTTCAATTTCATAGAAATTTATTTATTTTTTTTTAAAATTTTATTCAAAATTTTTATAAAAATAAAAAATTTTTAAAAAAAACTCTCTATTAAAATATTGAGGATCGAAAACATATTTTATAAATTTAACAAAAAATATAATTATTATTTAATTTATAAAAAAATTTTATAATTTTCTCAAAAAATTTAATAAAAAATTTCATATATTTTAAAAAATATTTTTTTAAAAACATTAAATATAAATTTTTCCTATTTTACGGAGTTATTGAATGGGATTTATTTTAAACCCGTCGGCATGGACTGGTTTAGTAGTATTGATAATTATTGAAATAGTATTAGGTATTGATAACTTAATTTTTTTAACTATTTTAGTAAAGAAATTGTCTCCTAAGCAAAGAAAAAAAGCTAGAATAATTGGATTAACTTTATCTTTTTTTATTAGAATTTTTTTTCTTTCAATTATCTCATGGTCTACGTCACTTACATATCCGTTTTATTCCAATCAATATATTACTCTTTCAATTAGAGAAATTATTTTTTTAATTGGTGGAGTTTTTTTATCTTTTGTAGCTCTTTTAGAATTAAATGATAAATTATGTAATAAAAGTTCAAAAAAAAAAAAAAATAAATGTTATTCAAATTTTTGGATAATAATTTTTCAAATAATTACATTAGATGCAATTTTTTCATTAGATTCAATTATTACTGCTGTTGGTATAGTAAATAACATACTTATTATGACTTTAGCTGTTTTAATAGCTATGTGTTTTATGTTATTTATATTAAAATCATTAAAAAAATTTATAAATAAATATCAAGCAATAGTAATTTTATGTTTAGGTTTTTTATTAATGATTGGTTTGAGTTTAATATTAGAAGTTTTAGGTTTATATATTCCAAAAACATATTTATATTCTGCTATTGGATTTTCAATATTTGTTGAGCTTTTTAACCAAATATCAAAATATAATTTTTTAATATATCAATATGGAAGACCAATTCGAACAAGAGTATTAGAAACTTTTTTAAAAATTATTAAAAAAGAAAAACAAAAAAATAAACATATTAAAAATACTGTTCAAGATAAAAAATACACTTCCAAAGAATATAGTAATTTAAAAAAAGAAGAAAAATATATGATTTATAGTCTTTTAAATTTAGCTATTAGACCTATAAAAAGTATAATGACTCCAAGAGCTGAAATTTCATGGATTAATATTAAAAAATCATCGCATGAAATTAAAAATAAATTAATAGATACTCCTCATAGTTTATTTCCTATATGTCAAGGAGAATTAGATAAAGTTATAGGAGTAGTACGGGCAAAAGAACTATTATCGATAATAGAAAAAAAAAAAGATATATTAACATTTGTTTTACAACATAAACCAATTATTGTTTTTGAAACATTAAGTCCTATAAGTTTATTAAAAATATTAAAAAAATCTAAAGGAAATATCGTAATTATTATAAACAAATTTCATATAGTTCAAGGTTTAATTACTCCTTTAGATTTTTTGAAAGCAATTGCAGGAGATTTTCCAGATGCAGATGAAACACCAGATATTATAAAAGAAAAAAATGGATGGTTAGTTAAAGGAAATACTAATTTACATTCTATTCAACAATTTTTAAATATAAAGAATTTAATAAAAGAAAAAACAATACATGCATCTATAGCTGGTTTATTAATTGAAAAAACAGGAGAAATTCCTTCTCAAGGAGATATTATTAACATTTCTTCTTTTAGTTTTAAAATTATAAAAGTAAATAATTATGCAATAGATTTAATTAGAATTACAAAAAATAAGAAATAAACATTAACAAAATTATAATTTATTCATGATTTTAAATATGAATAAATTATAAAAAAATGTTTTTATAAATTTTATTATAAAAAAAATAAATAAATAAACAAAGAAAAAAAAAAAAAAAAAAAAAAAAAAAAAAAAAAAAAAAAAAAAAAAAAAAAAAAATGAAAATCCTTACTTTCTATAATTTTAATAATATATGTTCAGTATCTTTAAAAAATAATGAAAAAATATCTTCTGAAATTAACTTTGTTAATAAAAATTCAAATTTTTCTATTTTATTTATAATAAATAAGATTTTATTTAAAAACTCTCTGACAATAAAAGATATTGATATTATTTCATTTTCTAATGGTCCTGGATCATTTACGGCAATAAGAACATCTATAGTTCTTGCAAAAGGTTTATCTATTGGATCAAATTCACAATTAATGAATTTTTCTATGCTAGAAATATATGCATATAAAGCAAAAAAAATTACATGTTATAAAAATTTTTTAATAATTTTAAAAGCTAATAAAAAAAATTTATATTTTGGAAAATATATTTTATTAAAAAATAATTTGGTTTTAAAAAAAAAAGAAATATTTTTATCAAATAAAAGTGCCTATAAAAAAATAAAAATGTTAAAAAAAAAATGGATAATTGTAAAAAATTTCAATTCTATATTATTTAATAAAATAAAAAAAAAAAAAATATTAAATATTAATAATATAAGTGCATTAGATATTATTTTTTTGACTTTAAAAAAAATTAAATTAAAAAAAAAAATAAATAATAATATAATTTTTCCAAATTATTTAAACAATACTATGATAAAAAAAAATAAATAATTTAAAATAAATTTTGTGATTAATTTTTCAACAAATTAATCAGGTAGTTTTACGTTTAATTCTAGTATTGATATATTGTTATTTTTATGTCCTAATTGTACTGTAATTGAATTTTTATCAATATTAATATATTTACAAATTACTTTTAATAATTCTCTTTTTAATTCTGGAATATAATTCGGTTGAATGTTATTTTGTCTTTGTTCAGCAATAATAATTTGAAGTCTTTTCTTAGCTAGAAAAGCAGTTTTTTTTTGACGAGATAAAAAAAAATTCAATAAAGACATAATTACCTCCCAAACCAACGTTGAAAAAAGTTTTTTCTTTGTTTTAAATATTTAAATGGAACAATTTTACCTAATAATCTACTAACAACATCTTTGTAAGATATACCAGCATTAGAATTAGAATTTAAAATTACAGGCATTCCTTTATTTGAAGATTTTAAAACATATTCATCTTCTGGTACAACTCCTATTAATTTAATTCTTAAAATTTCTAAAATATCTTTTACACTTAACATATCTCCTAAATAAACTTTTTCTGGAGAATATCTTGTTAATAATAAATATTCTTTGACAGGTTTTTTATTTTTTTTGGAACGTTCAGATTTTGATGAAATAATTCCTAAAATTCTATCTGCATCTCTTACTGATGAAATTTCAGGATTGGTAGTAATTATCGCTTCGTCTGCAAAATATAAAGCTAATACAGCTCCTTTTTCTATTCCAGCAGGTGAATCACAAATAATGAAATCAAAATTCATTTTTTTTAATTTTTTAAAAATTACTTGCACACCATCATAAGTTAATGATTTTTTATCTTTTGTTTGAGAAGCAGGAAGAATAAATAAATTTTTTGTATATTTATCTTTAATTAAAGTTTGATTAACAGTTGATTCTCCTTGAATAATATTTATAAAATCATAAACTACTCTTCTTTCACAACCCATAATTAAATCTAAATTTCTTAAACCAACATCAAAATCAATAACAACTGTTTTTTTTCCAGATTGAGCTAAACCAGTAGCAATAGATGCACTAGATGTTGTTTTTCCTACCCCTCCTTTCCCAGATGTAATAACAATTATACGTGTCATATTTTTAATTTCCTATAAAATAAAAATTATATTTTTTTTATTTGAATTATTCCATTTTTTAAATATATTTGAGCAGATTTATTTAAAAGTTTTTTAGGAATAGAATCTATTAAACAATACTCTCCAGCAATAGATAATAATTCAGAAGATAAATTTGTGCTAAAAATTTTTCTAGTGTCATCACCATTTGCTCCAGCTAAAGCTCTTCCTTGTAATTTTCCATACACATGAATATTTCCATCCGATATAATTTCTGAACCTGTATTTACATTATTTGTAATAATTAAATCAGATTTTTTAGCATAAATAGTTTGTCCAGAATGTATTGTATTTTTATAAAATATACTTTTATAAAATTTTTTTACTATATTTGTTTTTTTTTGAATTAAATTGTTATTTTTTAGAAAAATAGGAAATCCTGATTTTATAATTTTTTTTTTTAATTTTACATCAAAACATTCACTGATTCCTATAATAATAAATTTTTTTTTTAAGATTATTTTATAAATTTTATTCCAATTAATATTTTTGGGACATAAAGATAAATTTATTATAATTGGAGCATTATTAAAAAAATCTTTTGATTCTTTGATTTTTTTTTTTAATGCGTGATAAATTAATTCTACTTTATTACTTTTTATGTAAAGTACTAAAGTTGTAAAAACACTTCCCTTAAATTGAATAGGCATATTTTTATATTTAAGTTTTTAAAATTTTTTTATTTTAATGTATTAAAATTTTAATTTCATAAAATTATCTTTTATTTATTTATGAATTATAAAAAAAAATACTATAAATTTTTTTATTTTAAATAATATATTTATAGAATAATAACATGAACAATAATTGTTTACATTAAAATATATATAAAAATTTTATAAGGAGATTATTTTGAATTTAAGTTCTACAAGTAAATTAATATTTCGTTTAAAAAATATTTTTATTAAAAAAAAAGTTTTATTTTCAGGATATATAAAGGATTCATTACCAGAAATTTTAAAAACAAAAAAAACAGGTATTCATATTCAAAAATACAACTTTTTAAAATATTTTAAAAAAAATATAAAAATAAATTTTTTTATAAATTATTTAATTAAAAAAAAAAATATTAAAAAATATAATACAGTAATTTATTATTTTTCTAAAAATAAAAAAGAATCATATTTTCATATAAAAAATATATTATCTTTAATAAATATTAAATCAACTATTTTTATAGTAGGAGAGAATAATAGCGGAATTAATAGCTTTGTTAAATTCTATAAAAAAAAAATTCATTTTAATAAATTAAATTACGGCAAAAAATGTACAATTTATTTTCATATTGTTACTAATAGAATTTCTTTTAAATTAAAAAATTTTTTCAAAACAAATTATTGGAAAAATTTTCAAATTAAATTTTTACCAGGAGTATTTGGCTATAAAAAGATAGACAAAGGTAGTAAATTGTTAGTTTCTACATTTTTATCCAAAGAAATATTTAATAAAAAAGTATTAGATATTGGAGCAGGATCTGGATTTTTATCAATAATTTTTTTAAAATTTAACAATGCAAATAAAATAACTATGTCTGATGTTTGTTTAAAATCTATCAAATGTTGTAAAAAAAATTTTTATTTAAATAAATTAACAGGAATTTTTATAGAAAGTGATTTATATTCAAATATTAATAAAAAATTTGATTTAATTATTTCTAATCCTCCGCTTCATGAAAATTTAAAAAAATCTCTTTTTTTTTTAAAAAAAATTATTAAAAAATCTGTTTTTTATTTAAAAAAAAATGGTGAATTAAGAATTGTTGTAAATAAATATTATTCGTGTATAAAATATTTTAAAAAAACTTTTAAAAAATATAAAATATTGAAAGAAAATAAAAATTTTAGAATATATCAAGGATTTAAAAATTAATATTTTATGTTTTGAAAATATATACCCGAAGCGGGACTCGAACCCACAAAGTTATAAATAACCGAGGGATTTTAAGTCCCTTGTGTCTACCAATTTCACCATTCGGGCGTATTTTTATAAAATATATAAAAAATATTATTTTATTATATGTATTTTTTTTAAAAAATATTTATTTAAGGCGCACCTCGGAATCGAACCGAGCTATACGGATTTGCAATCCGCTGCATAATGCCAATCTGCCAATGCACCGTTATTATTATATAATAATAAAATATTATTTAATATATATACAATAAATAATATTAATATGTCAATAAATTATTTTAATAAAACTTTAATTTTTTAAAAAATATTTATAAAAAATTTTTAAAAAATTAAAAATAAAAATAAACTTTACATTATCATTGATAATATATTATCATATACATAATTTATTTATTTTTATAAATTTAAAAAAATATGTTGTTTTAAATTTTATTTAATTAAATAAAATAAAATTTTTAAATAATATGGAGGGATGGCCGAGTGGTTTAAGGCAGCGGTCTTGAAAACCGCCGATGAGAAATCATCCGAGAGTTCGAATCCCTCTCCCTCCAAAATTTTTTTCTAAATTAAAAACAATAATAATATTTTATAAAATATTTTTTTTTATTTTATTCCTTCAATCAAAACATCTATTTTTTTATCTTTAAATAAATTTGATTTTAAAAAAAATTTATTAGTATTATTTATTGCATTTAAATTTTTAAATAAAGATTCAGGATTATTATTATTAATATTATTAATATTATTATTTGTAATTACTATTTGTTCAGAAGAAATTCCAAGTTTTTGTAAATATTTTGAAATAATATTTTCTCTAATTAATGAAACAGATTTTTTTTCATTTATATCTTTTTTCTTATTAAAATTTCCTTTTATCAAAACCTTAACATTCTTCAATGTATGAAAATCAATTGAATTTATTAATTTATCTAAACCATTTTTTTCAGCACTATTTAAATCAAAATTTTCAGATATATAATTTATGGATTGATGCAATCTAAAAACATCATAATTAAATATGTTAAAAGGAAATGAATTGAATGAAAATTTTGGTAAAATTCTTTTAAAACTCCATAGAAAATTACAATTTATAGAATTATAATCATGATATTTTTCATGTTTATTAGAAAATAAATGTATTTTTCTTTCAACTTCAATTCTTGAATGTAAGTTTTTACTTAAATTCAATTGAATACCAGCACTTACTACAGGATATGCATTATTTATTAAAAAATTTCTTGAATTTTTTTTAAAATCATTATAAAAATTTTTATAAACATTAACAGATACTCCTAAACGACTATATAAATTTATTCTATCAGTCATCATAGGAACAGAAAGTTTTGTAGTAATTTCTATATTAGATTTAGGATATATATCATATACTTTTTGTTGTTCTTTAGCATAATCATAACTTCTTTTGAATACAGTTTTTTCAGCTGTTTTTTTATCAATAGGAGGTAGATGTCTTAATACTTTTTCTTCTTCAACCGGATATATACCAGGAGATGTACTTTTCTTTTTTTCTATTGGTGTATTTTGTACATTTGTAATAGATTGAGGAGTTTTTAAATTTTTTAAATAAGAATCATGTGAAACATTTTTTTCATTTTTTTTAGAAGAATTTGTAAAATTTAATTTATTACGAAAGTAATTTATAGGATCATTGTAAGAGAATTCAAAAGAAACATATGGATTACTTTGATATCCAATACAAACACCGAAAAGTGATTGTTTCCAAGAATTTTTATAAACATCACTTAAATTTATTAAATCAACCCATTTTGGATGATTAGGTTGTACAATTGATGTTTTTGATCCAAAATAAAAAGAATTGATATGAAGTTTGGTATGAGCTTGTACTGTAGAAATACTACTTCCTAACAAAACAGCAAGAAAAATAGCTTTGTTTTTCATTCATACTCCATTTTTTTTTATAAATTAAAAATAATTATAAATAGTGTGATTTATAATGTATGAAATTTTAAAAAAAAATTTCTAAAATATTTTGTTAAATTATTAAGTTATACTAATAATATAAAATTGAATTTTATTAAAAAATTTTTATATAAAATACTATATAATAAATATTTTTTTTATAAATGATTTTTTTTAAAAAAAATATTATAATTTAGTTATTATAAAATAAATATAAAGATAATAAAAGTATAAATAAAAAAATTATTAAAATATTTTTTAAAAAAAAATAAAATAATTATTTTTTTTAAATTTTTAAAATATTTTATTTTAACTAATTAATTTCAGTGTATTTAAAAAAAAATAAATAAATACAATTTTTAATTAATTTAAAATATGATAAAATATAAAATAAATAAAATTTTTAAAAAAATGAAATTTTAAAAATTTATTTATATATAAATATAATATTTATTGATTTTAATATTTTTAAAATTTAATATATTTAAAAATATTATTTTTAAAATAAATATTTCAAATTAAATCAAACTGATAAATAGGTTTAAAAAAAAATGAATAATTCTATTAAAAATAATTCTATTTTAAATGCTATTAACTTAAATAAAAAAAATTATAAAACAAATGCTAAAAGTAATAATTTAAATCAAAATTTAAATAATGATTTTTTAAAAATTTTACTTTCAAAAATAGATCACAAAAACTTAAATCAAAATATTTCTAAAAATAAATGTATTTCTAATCTAAATTTTTCTAAAAATATCAAAAAATTATATGATGACACTGACGACTATCATGTTATAGAAAATTTAGAAGAATATAAGAATACTACAGAATACTCATCTTTAATTAATAAAAGAGTTCTTATAGAAACTTCTGAAGTGGTTTTTACAAACCCAATTATAATTGGAGCAAGATTTCCTAAAGATATTCAAAACGTACGTGTTATCTTTGCAGATGATAATAGAAATATTATTTTTTCAAAAGATTTAGGTCCCGCTCCAGCAGGAAATAATTTATATAATATTGATAGAAATGAAATTGATAGTAAATATTATAATACAGATGTTAAACATCCATCAATATACAATTTTGCAATAGTTGCAAAAAATCCATCAGAGATCGTTCCAGCAGTACGTCTAAGTAGCGATATTGTAAAAGGTGTTGTAGAATCAAAAGATGATTTATGCTTAAATCTAAATTCATTAGGATTATGTTCTTTTACTGGACTTGTCAAAATATTGTCATAAAATTTAAAATAAATAAGATTTTTATAAAATTAAAATTTTCTTGAAATAATATATTATTTTTAAAAAAAAATATTACAATTTTTTATAAAAATTCTTACTTAAAAATATTTTTTCAAAAATTAAAAAAAAATAACCTATTTCATTTTAAACAAAATAAAAATGATAGGTTATTTTATTAAAAATTTATTTTTTAAAAAAATTTTTATAATTTTTAAAGAAAATAGAATTTATTTTTTTAAATAAAAAATTTTTATACAAAAAAATAATATTTTTTTTAAAAAAAATATTAAAGGTCTTTCTATGTTAAATTTTTTTTTATTTAATATAAGAAATTTTATTTTTATAAATATAATTTTTTTTTATAATCAAAGTTTTTTTATATCTGAACAATTCATAAAAAATAATAGAAATTATCTACAAATTAAAAAAAAATATAATAGTTTTCACAATATAAAATTACATCATAACAAATTTTTAAAAAATTTTAAATTTATTAAAATTGGAGATTTAATTACTGTTTTATTTAATGAAAATATACAATCTATAGATTTAAACAAATTTTATAAAATCAATAAAAAAAAAAATAATAAAAAAAATCTTTTTTTTTCTAATATTTTTAAATATTTTGGACATAATAAATTTTTTAAAAAATATCACAAAAAAAAATTTATAAAAAAAAAAAAATATTTAAATAAATTTTGTTTTAATAATATTATTACAGTTATTGTAAAACATATTTATGGCAATGGATTATTAAAAATTTATGGTAAAAAAAAAATTTTTATAAATAATAAAATTCAATTTATTGAAATTTCAGGAATAATAAATCCAAAAAATGTTAATAAAAATAATATGATACATTCTTCTCAAATAACAAATATGAATATTAAATATATTCATAATAAAATAAAGCATAAAAAAAAATATTTTTTTAATACTTTATATTATTAATAAAATTTTTAAAAAAAATTTTATATTTGTGTTTAAAAATTTTAATTTTTTTTATATTTCTTTAAAATAAAACAAATATATTTATTTTAATATTTTAAAATTTTATTAAAACATTTAAAACTATAAAAAATTAAATTAATGAAAGATCTTACCTGTTCCAAAACATTTATTACATTTTTTTTTTTTTAAAATTTCGATATTAGTATATAATTTTTGTCTAGATATTTCCAATAAACCAAATTTAGAAATTTTTCCCACTGTAATTTTAGAAAATTCTTTTCTAGAAGTTTTTTTAAAAAAAAATTCTATTTTTTTTTTATTTTTTTTATTAGACATATTAATAAAATCTATAATAATAATTCCTCCAAAATCTCTTATTCTTATTTGTTTAATTATTTCACATAAAGATTCTAAATTTGTATTAAAAGCTGTTTCTTCAAAATTTTTTCCTTTTATAGAATTAGAAGAATTTACATCAATAATTGTTAATGCATCTGTACAATCAAATATTAAAGAACTTCCAGATATAAGATTAACTTTTTTTTTAAAAATTTTAGAAATTTTAAAATTAATTTTATAAAAATCAAATATATTTGTTTTATTTTTAAAATATTTTATTTTATTTAAGAAATTATTTTCTTTAAAAAAAAATAAAAAATTTTTAATTTTATTAATTAATTTTAAATTATTAATAATAATTTTATTTATGTTAAAAATTATAATATTTCTTATAATAGTAAAAATAATATTTTTTTTTTGAATATAATCAATTTTTTTATTTTTTGTAAATTTTAAATTTTTATAAATTTTTATCTGAATATCACAATCTAATTGAAGTTCTTTCATATTTTTTTTTTTTGATGTAGTTCTTAAAATAATTCCCATATTTTTTGGAATTTTTAATAATGAAATTATTGTTTTTAAACGATCTCTATGGGTTCCTATAATTTTTTTAGAAATTTTTTTAATATTTGGTTTATTAAGAATAATAATAACATATAATCCATAAAAACAAATAAAAGTAGTTAATAAAACTCTTTTATTTTTAATTTTTTCTTTAATTATTTGTACTAAAAATTTTTTTTTATTTTTTTTTTTATAAATGTTTTTAAATGGCAAAAATCCAGATTTTTTATATCCATAATCTATAAAAATTGCATCTAAACTTAATTCTACATTTTTAACTTTTCCAAAATAAATATTATTTTTTTTATTTTTATATAACTTTTCTATAAAAAAATGATATAAATTTTTATTATCCATAATAGCAATTTCTATATTTTTTTCTTTAGAAACATTAATGAACATTTTTTTCATAAATTATAAACTTTTTTCTTTTAAAATTATTTTTTTTGTGAAATACCGAGCATAAATATTTTAGTATAAATTTTTCTAATACTTATGCATTGATAATTTATATTATAAAGGAAATTTGAATGAGTTTAAAAAAAACAAAAGTATTTTTTGAAACAGTAAACAAACTATCAGACAAACAAAGGATAGATAATTTTTTAATAAAAAAATTTAAAAAAATTCCTAAAAGTAAATTATATAACATAATTAGAAAAGGAAGAGTAAGAATTAATAAAAAAAGAGTTCTAGCAAAATATAAATTAAAAATAGGAGATTTAATTAGAATACCTCCATTAAAAATTTATAAATTTAATAAAATAAAAATAAAAGTTAATCAAATAAAAAAAAAAATACTTAATAATATTTTATATGAAGATAAAACACTTCTTGTAATAAATAAACCATCTGGAATATCTGTACATGGAGGAAGTGGAATAAATTTTGGAATTATAGAAAATCTTAGAATTTTAAGACCCTATGATCAATATCTTGAACTTATACATCGTTTAGATCGATTTACATCTGGAATATTAATGATTGCAAAAAGAAGATCTATATTACGTTATTTTCATGAACAATTAAGAACAAAAAATATAAAAAAAAAATATATTGCTTTAGTACATGGAAATTTTAATTTTAAAAATAAAATTGTTAATCAACCTTTATTAAAAAAAAATATATTAAAAAAAAAAAAAATGGTAAATATAGATAAAAATGGAAAAAATTCAAAAACTATTTTTAACGTGAAAAAAAAGAATTTATTATATAGTTTACTTTCAATTATTCCTATTTCTGGAAGAACACATCAAATAAGAGTACATTCTTCATTTTTAAATCATCCAATATTGTTTGATAATAGATATGGAAATAAAAAATTAGATAAAAAAGTTAAAATAAAAAAAATAAAAAAAAAATTATTATTACATGCAAAAAAAATTTCTTTTATGCATCCTAAATTTAAAAAAAATATTACTATTAAAGCACCTTTAGAAAAAAATTTTAAAAAAATTATAAAATTTTTATTTTAAAAAACTATTTTTTAATAAAATTCAATTTAACTAATAAATTATGACTTGAATAATTTTATTATTTACTGTATTTTATACTTATATATTATTATTAATAAAAGGAAAACAGATGGCTGTTCAAAAAAGTAAACCAACAAGATCAAAAAGAGGAATGCGTAGAATGCACGATTCATTAAATAAAAGTCTACAATTACTTTCTATTGATCAAAATACAAAAGAAATACATATTAGGCATAATGTAACAAAAAAAGGTTTTTATAAAGGAAAAAAAATTATTTAAAAAATTATATTTTTTTTAAATAATTATTAAAAAAAAATGATAAAATTTTCTATGATTTTTCCTGGACAAAGTATTCAAAATATTAAAATTCTTCATATATTATATAAAAATTATCCAATAATGAGAAATACATTTAGTGAAGCATCTGATTATTTAAAATATAATTTATGGGAAAGAATTTCAAAAAAATCTTTAAACAATAAAAAAATTTCTCAAATAGAAATACTAGTTAGCTCTATTTCAATATTTAAAATATGGAAAAAAATAATTGGACTTAATCCAAAAATAATAGTTGGACATAGTTTAGGACAATATTCTGCATATGTATGTAGTAAAATATTAAAATTTTCAGATGCAATAAAAATTGTTAAATATAGAGAAAAAATTATGAAATCTAATCCAGGTTTCATGTATGTCATTATTTCAAAAAAAAAAAATATTAATACTATTTTAAAACAAATTTCAAAAAAAAAAAAAATTTTTATAGCTTGTATTAATTCCAATACACAAATTGTTGTAACTGGAAAGAAAAAATATATTAAAAATATATATTATATATGTAAAAAATTTAAAACAAAAAAAATTATTAAATTACCTACAAAATATATTTCTCATTGTAAATATATGAAAAATATAAAAAAATTATTATTTAAAAAATGTATTTATATTCCTTTTAAAGAATCTAAATACAAAATTTTAGATAGCTCAGAAGTAAAATTTATTAAAAATCCTCTTCAATCAAAAAATTTTTTAATAAATCAATTATGTAAAACAATTCAATGGAACAAAACAATTAATTTAATTATTTCTAAAAAAATTAAATATTTCTTAGAAGTTGGAACTTCTAATTTTTTAAATAACTTTTTTATAAAAAAAAAAAAATATATACCTTTATCAATAAAAAAAATATTTAATATAAAATTAAATTGAAAATATGAAAAATAAAAAAAAAAAAGTTTTAATTACCGGAGCAAGTCAAGGAATTGGTAAATCTATTTTAAAAAAATTTTTAAAAAAAAAATATAAAGTCATTGGAACATCTAGAAGTAAATGTGGAATTAAAAAAATTAAAAAAATTTTAAAAAAAAATGGCCTAGCAATTTTTTTAGATGTTTCCAAATTAAATTCAATAAATAATTTTTTTAAATTAATTAAAAAAAAAGTAGGAAACATAGATATCTTAATAAATAATATTGGAGAAACATCTGATAATTTAATTACAAATATGTCAAATAAAGAATGGAATTACATAATAAATGTTAATTTAAATTCGATATTTTATATTTCAAAAGAAATTATAAAAAATATGAGACAACAACGTTATGGAAGAATTATAAATATTGGATCAGTAGCTGGAAAAATAGGAAATTCTGGACAAACAAATTATTCTGCTTCCAAATCAGCATTAATTGGATTTACAAAATCTCTATCATTAGAAGTTGCCACAAGAGGAATTACAGTTAATTTAATATCTCCTGGATTTATTAAAACTAATATGTTAAAAAAACTTACATCTATTCAATTAAAAAGATGTATTCAAAAAATTCCAATGAGAAAATTTGGAAAACCAAAAGATATTTCAAATTTAGTAAAATTTTTAGCTTCAAATAAATCAGAATATATTACAGGTCAAACATTTCATGTTAATGGAGGAATCTGTTTTTTATAAAATAACAAAATCAATCAATATAAAATTTTAGGATATTGAATGAATATTAAAAAAAAAATAAAAAAAATAATTGTTGAATGTATATCTTGTAAAAAAAAGATAAAGAGCAAATATTCTTTTAAAAACAATTTAGAAATAGATTCGTTAGATATGATTGAAATAATTATGTCTATAGAAGAAAGTTTTTCTATCTGTATTTCGGATTCAGAATCATCAAAAATTAATACTGTTAAATCTTTAATAAAATTAGTAAAAAAAAAAATATTAAAAAAATAATTTTAAAATTTCTTATTTAAATTTAAAAATTAATTATAAAAAAAATAAATTTGAATAATTCAAAATAAATATTTTAAATGTATTTAATATTGAAAAATTTCTATAAAAAAATAAATTTATTGTTATTGAACAAAAAAAAATTTTTTAAAAAAATATTATATTTAAAATAAAAAAAAATACTTTTTTTTAAAAAAAAATATTATTATAATAAAATAACTTTGAAGTAAATTTATTTCTAAAAAAAAAAAATAAAAAAAATAAAATGAAAATATTTATTTTTTTTAATAAAAGAATTAAATAAATTTTTTGAATGATTATTATTATATTATGAACGTTTTAAATTTTTAGAAAATTTTATTTAATTTCAATTAATAAAATAAATTAGATAATTTTAAATAGATATAATTTATCTTCTATAGTTTATTAAGAAATATAAAATAATGTATTTCAAAATCTTTAACAAAAAAATTTATAAATATAATTTAAATTTATAAAAATATATTTAATGTTTTTCTTTGAATATAACTCTAAAAATTTTATTAAATCGAATTTTATGACATTCTAAATGCGAAAGAATAAAAATCTTATTATTTTTTTTAAATATAAAAAATATTTTAAATTTATGACTTTAAAATTTAAAAAAAATATTATTAATGTAATTTTTAGTTTTAAAATTATTAATAAAATACTTCAAGAAAAATTATAATTGGTTAAAAAATGTTCAATGAAAATATATCCATGGTTAAAAAAAACTTATAAAATTATTATCAATCAACATATTTCAAAAAAATTACATCATGCAGTTTTAATTCGATCAAGAATAAATATAGGATCAAAAAAATTAATTTTTCAATTATGTAAAAAAATTTTATGTAAAAAATCAAAAAACATATTTAGTTGTAATGTGTGTCATTATTGTAAATTAATAGATTCAAAAAACCATCCAGATTTAAATATAATCCTTCCAGAAATTAATAAAAAAAGTATTGGAATTGAAAATATTATAAAATATATAAAAAAAGTTCAAAATACTTCTAAATTTGGTAAACAAACAATAATTTGGATTCCTAAAGTTCATTTATTAACTGAATCTTCCATAAATTCTTTTTTAAAAATTTTAGAAGATCCTCCATCAAAAATAATATTTTTTTTGGATTATTGTAGTTTCTTTAAGTTAAAAAAAACTTTTAAAAGTAGATGTATTATATACGATATTTATCCTCCTATTGAAAAAAAGGGTTTATTCTGGTTTAAAAAAATAAAAAAATATAAAGAAAAAAATATTTTAACTGCGCTTCGCTTATCAGAAAATTCTCCAATTTTAGCAAAAAAAATTTTTGATAGTTCTATTTGGAAAATTAGAAAAAAATTTTATAAAAAAATTGAAAAATATATAAAAAAAAAAAATTTATTTAAATTAATAAAACATTTTAAAAATAATACATCAAAAAAAATATATTGGATTTTTTCTTTAATTCTTGATGTTATTAAATATTATTATAATAAAAATTCAAAAATAATAAATTTAGATCAGAAAAAATTAATAAAAATTATAAAAAAAAAAAATAACTTAAAAAATTTATATTTTATAATTAATTTATGGAAAAAATGTTTTTTTTATATAAAAAATATACCCAATGTAAATTTTAAATTTATTTTACTAGAACCATTAATACAATGGGAAAAAATTTTTAATTTTTTATAATAATTTATTTTTTTATAGGAAAAAATATATGTATTTAATAGATTCACACTGTCATCTTGATCGTTTAAATTTAAAAAATTATAAAAACAAATTTTCTAAAATAATAAAAAATGCATATTTAAAAAAAGTTAAATTAATTTTATCTGTCTCTACATCATTAAAAAATTTTAAAAAAATTAAAGAATTATTAAAAAATAAAAAATATAATATTTTTTATTCATGTGGAATACATCCATTAAATATAAAAAAAGAAAAAAACGTTTTTGAAAAATTATATAAACTTTGTCAAGAAAAGAAAGTAATTGCAATAGGAGAAACAGGATTAGATTATTTTTATTCTAAAAATAATTTAATTCAACAAAAAATTTTTTTTAGTAAACATATTGATTTAAGTAAAGAACTAAAAAAACCATTAATTATTCATTCCAGAAATGCTGGAAAAGACGTTGTTAATATTTTAAAAACCAAACAATCCAATAATCTTAAAGGAATTTTACATTCTTTTAATGATAATTTTAAAATCGCATCTCAATTATTAGAGATGAATTTTTATATATCTATTTCTGGAATGATAACTTTTAAAAATTCTACTAAACTTCGTGAAGTAATTAAAAAAATACCTTTAAATAGATTATTATTAGAAACAGATTCTCCATATTTAACTCCAGTTCCTTATAGAGGAAAAGAAAATCAACCTGCTTATGTATATTATGTTGCAAAATTTATTGCTAAATTAATTAAAATAGATATAGAAGAATTAAGTTATATTACTAAAAAAAATTTTGCAACATTATTTAATTTGAATATATAAAATTTTTTTTTAATATGAAAAAACATATATTTATTAAGAATCGAGGAAAATATGTTTCAAAATATCTTTGCAAATCTTCAAAAAGTCGGAAAATCATTAATGCTTCCGGTATCGGTATTACCGATAGCTGGAATTTTATTAGGAATAGGATCCGCTCATTTTTCTTTAATTCCAGAATTTATTTCAAAAATTATGTTAGAAACTGGTGGATCTATTTTTTCTAACATGCCATTAATTTTTTCTATTGGAGTATCTTTGGGATTTACAAAAAATGATGGAGTAGCAGCTTTAGCATCAGTAATTTCTTATAATATTATGATCAAAACATCAGATATTATGTCTCCATTTTTTTCAAACTATTCTTTTTTAATTACAGATGAATCTATTAAAAAAATTCATGATACAGGAATAGTAGGAGGTATTTTATCTGGAACTGTTTCTGCTTTTTTATTTAATAAATTTCATAAAATTCAATTACCAGAATATTTAGGATTTTTTGCAGGAAAAAGATTTATTCCAATCATTTCAGGATTATCATCTATAATTTTAGGATTAATTTTATCTTTTATTTGGCCTCCTATAGGTTATATAATAAAAAAATTTTCTATGTGGTCTGCATATCAAAATCCAATAATTGCTTTTGGAATTTATGGATTTGTTGAAAGAGCTCTTGTTCCTTTTGGATTACATCATATTTGGAATGTTCCTTTTCAAATGCAAATTGGAGAGTTTAAAAATCACATGGGACAAATTTTTCATGGAGATATAGCAAGATATATGGCAGGAGATACAAGTGCTGGAAAACTAGCTGGAGGTTTTATTTTTAAAATGTTTGGTTTACCTGGTGCAGCTTTAGCGATTTGGAATTGTTCTAAAAAAGAAAATAAAGCTAAAGTAGGAGGAATTATGATTTCTGCAGCTCTTACAGCTTTTTTAACTGGTATTACTGAACCTATTGAATTTACTTTTTTATTTATTTCACCTTTATTATATTTTATACATTCTATATTAGCAGGATTATCTTTTTCCATATGTATTTTTTTAAATATGAGAGCTGGCACAAGTTTTTCACATGGATTAGTAGATTTTATTTTATTAAGTGGAAATAGTAATAAATTATGGTTATTTCCTATTATTGGAATTTTTTATACATTTTTATATTATTTACTTTTTTATACATTTATTACAAAATATAATTTAAAAACAATAGGTAGAGAAGAAGAAATTTTAACAAATTCTGATGAAAATATAAATTATAAAATTCCAAAAATTATAAAATATTTAGGAGGAAAAAAAAATATTTTAAATTTAGATGCGTGTATTACACGATTAAGAATAACAGTATATAATTCTTCTAAAGTAAATGTAAAAAAAATAAAATTACTAGGAGCTTCTGGAGTTTTTGTTTCAGGATCAGGTATACAAATAGTTTTTGGTACTCAATCAGATAATATTAAAACATTAATAGATAATTATATCAAATGAAAATTTTTGATAAATTTTCTTAAAAAATTTTTTATTATAAATTTTAAAAAATAAGGAAAAAATATGAATACGACAAATATTTTTAAAAAAATCATAAAAAAAAAAATTTCAGCAGAAATAATTTATCAAGATAAAAAAATTACAGCATTTAATGACATTTCTCCAAGAGCTCCAATTCATATTATTATTGTTCCCAATAATTTTATTAAAAATATTAATTATATTAATAAAAAAAATTTAAATATCTTAAGTTACATGATGTATAAATCAATTAAAATTGCAAAAAATAAAAAAATTCATAAATCAGGATATAGAATTGTTATAAATTGTAATAAAAATGGTGGACAAACAATCCCTTATCTACATATACATTTACTTGGAGGAAAAAAGTTACAAAACTTTTAAAAAAATAACTAGTTTGTAAGAAGTAATTTTCTTACAAACTGTTAAAATATGTTATTTATAAAATTAAATTTTTAAATAAATATTATTAATTATTAAAAATTTCAAATTTTTAAATTAACATTATATAAAAATATTTTTTTTGAAAAATTTATATAAAATTTTTTAGCAATAAATTTAAAATTAAAAAAAATTTTTTTATATTTAAAAATTTTTTTTATTTTTTTTAAGTATTTAAAAATTATAAGTCATTCCTGTTCCAATTGAATTATTGGCATCATCAAAAAAATTTTTATTTACATCAAATAATGTATGTTTATTTAATAAATTATATTTATAATGAACATTAAAAATAAAATTTTTACTAAAATTATAAGTCATTATTAAATTAATATGATTATTTAAAGTATTAGATCTTGACTGTTGATTATAATTTCCATTTACTAATTCTTTACCGAAAGTTTTAATATATCCAATCGAAGCTTGTAAACCATTTTGAAAATTATATTTTCCTGAAACTTCAATAGAATCTAAAGTTTTATATATTTTATTAAATTTTGTAAAATTTCTTTCAATATTTTTAGAATGTCCATAAAAACTTGCAACAGTTGTATTTTTAAAAGAATAATAACATCCTAATCCATATGATTTAATCCAATCTTTTTTATTAATTAAATTTTTATCTTCATCATATGGATTAATTTCAGTGCAACCAACTATTTTAAATCCATATTCACTATTATATTGTAATCCAGCACCCCAAGAATCATTATATTTTTTATCTAAATGAGATTCATCATTTTTACAATAATTATGATGTTGTAAAATTATGTTAAAACCTTTAAAATAACCTAGAATATCTTTATTTTTATAAGTAACAACGTCATCTGCACGACTATTTAAGAAGTTATCATCTTTATGAAAAATAATAGTTTCAGTATTATCAAAATAACTTTCAGTAAATTTTTTAGGATAATAAAGAATTCCATAACTTCTTCCGTAATCAATTTCTCCCCATTTACCAAAATCTAATCCAACATAAGATAAACTAATATTGTTTTTATTAAAACTATTTTTAATTTCTTCATTATAACTAGAAGAAAATTTTGGATGATACTCAATATGCATATATCCAGATACAAAATCATTAATATAAGATTTTGTAATAATTCCAATTTTTAAATTTGTATAATTTCCTAATGAATTAAATTTTAAAGGATGATTGTTATAAGAATAAAAATATAAAGGATTTATTTTTCCATAAAAATTTACTATTTGTCCATTTTTATTATATATTTCTTTTGCATTAATAACACTAGAAGATAACAGTAATGGAATAAATATAGCTAAAGAATTTCGATTCATCATAATAATTTATATTACCTTATTAACGAATAATTTTTGAATGATTTAATTTAATTTATATATTATGTTAATATAATAAATTTTAAAATTAATATTTTTTAAAAAAAATATTAATTTTACCTAAAAAAATAATATTTTTTTTAAAAAAAATATTAAAAATTAGCGTTATTTATAGTTCTTGGAAATGGAATAACATCTTTAATATTTTTAACTCCTGTAATAAACATAATAAATCTTTCTAAACCTAATCCAAATCCAGAATGAGGAACAGTTCCATATTTTCTTAAATCTCTATACCATTGATATTCATTGATATTTAATTTTAATTCATTCATTCTTTTATCTAAATATTTTATCCTTTCTTCTCTTTGAGATCCTCCTATAATTTCTCCTACTCCTGGAAATAAAAAATCTAAAGCAGCCACAGTTTTTTTATCTTTATTAACTCTCATATAAAACGGTTTAAATTCTTTTGGATAATTTATTATTATAATCGGTGCATTAAAATATTTATCTACTAAAAATTTTTCATGATCTGAGATTAGTTCCATTCCATAAAAAATTTTATTTTTAAAATACTTTTGTTTTTCTTTTAAAATTTCTATAACTGATTTATAACTAATTTTAATAATATCAGATTTTAAAAAATTTTTTAAGCGATTAATAATATTAGAATTAATTTTTTTTTTAAAAAATAATAAATCTTCTTTATTATTTTCTAAAACAAATTTAATAACATATTTTAACAATTTTGTAATAACTGCAATAATTTTATGAATATCAGAAAAAGCTAATTCTACTTCTAACATCCAAAACTCAGATAAATGTCGAGTTGTATTTGAATTTTCTGCTCTAAATATAGGTCCAAATGTATAAACTTTTGATAAAGAACAAGCATAAGCTTCAATTGTTAATTGACCTGACACAGTTAAAAAAATATTTTTTCCAAAAAATTTTTTTTTATTTATTAATTTATTATTGGAAATTTTAACATTTGATATTTTAAACATTTCTCCTGCTCCTTCTGCATTTAAAGAAGTTAAAATAGGAGAAGGAACCCAATAATAATTATTTTTATAAAAAAAACGATGAAAAGCATAAAAAATACTAGTTCTTATTCTAGAAATAGAACCGATAATGTTGGTTCTTGGTCTTAAATGAGCATATTTTCTTAAATGTTCCATAGTATGTTTTTTAATAGACATCGGATACTTATTTGAATCAATGATATTTCCAATAATCTTATATTTTAATACTTGAATTTCAAAATTATTTTTTATTCGAAACGATGAATTTAATTTTCCTTCAACTGATAAAGAACAACCAGCAGTAATTTTAGAAAATAAATTTTTACAATTAATATTAATTTCATTAAAAACTAATTGTAATGAATTAATACATGAACCATCATAAATATCAATAAAAAATAAAGTTGATTTTGAACTTCTTCGATTTTTTACCCATCCTTTAATTTTTACAATAGAATTTAATTTAATTTTATTAGTTAAAATTTCTTTTATTGATAAAACCTTCATAATAAATCCTTTAAAAAATTATTAAATTATTTCTTAAATTTAAAAAAAAACATTTTTAAAATTATATATTAAAATTAAAAAATTTTAAAATAAATCAATGTTACAATAATTTTAAAAAGATATAATTTAATTAAATTAATTCATATTAATTAAAAATAAAAATTTAATTATTAAAAAATATTTCATTTATTTATTATTAACCTTAATTATTTTTCTATATAACATTTTTTTGAACAAAAAGATTGATATATTTTTGAACATGATAAACATTGTATAAATAAAAGATTACATTTATTATTCATGCAATTAACGTAATAATCAGAACTTTGATTACATTGATGACAATTTGATAAAATATCCTTTGAAATAGTTTCATATAATCTAAAATCAAACACAAAATTTTTTCCTAAAAATTTTATTGGAATTTTTTTTTTTACACAATCATTAACATATCCAATTATTCCTCCATATATTTGATATACTTTTTTATATCCATGAAAATTCATTAGATAAGCAATTTTTTCACATCTAATACCTCCAGTACAATAAATAACTATTTTATTTTTTTTATATGTTTTTATATATTTTATAATATTTTCTAATTGATCTCTAAAAGTTAATGAATATATAGAAATTGCTTTTTTAAAATGTCCAATTTTGTATTCATAATAATTTCTTACATCTATAAAAATTACTGATTTATCATTTAAAAAATCATTTACTTGAACAGAATTTAAATATTTTTTTTGATAATTTTTATAAAAATTATCTATATTAAGGTTATCTGATACAAGTTTTTTCTTAATTTTTATTTTTAATTTAAAAAAAGATTGTTTGAAATTATCTAATCCAATATTTATATAAATTTTATTTAAATTTATATCAAATTTATATATATATTTTTTCATTTTATTAAAAAATTTTTTTAAAATATTTGCCTGAACATTTACACCTTCTTGAGAAATATAAATTCTTCCAAAAATATTTAATTTTTTAAAACATTTTTGAAATTTATTTTTCATTTTTATAACATCTTTTACATAAAAATATTTATAAAATGAAAAATTTACTCGAGAATAATTATTAATATTATTTTTTAAAAATTTCTTATTATTTATAAAATTGACTATTCCAGACATAAATTTGTTCCATATTTTTTTTTAATAAAAAAATAATAATTTTATACAATACATATAATATTTTTTATAAAGTTAATAATAATTTCTTATAATTTTTTAAATTTTTTAATTGATCTTTAATTATTTTTATTTTTTTAAGTTCTTTTTTAACAACTGATTTTGGTGCATTTTTTAAAAAATTTATATTTGAAGTATTTTTCGTTAATATATCGATTTTTAATTTACATTTTTTTATTTTTTTTAATATTTTTTTCCATTCATAATTTTTTTTAACAATATCATTTATTGGAACAATAATTTCAAATTCATTCACATGTCTTATAATCGAAGATTTTAAAATAAAACAATTTTTTTCAGAAAAAATTTTAATACTTTTTAAAAACATAATATTTTTTATAAAAGATTTATTTTTTTTTATAAAAAAATATTTTTTTTTATTAAAATTTTTTAAAAAAATAGAAATTTTTTGATTATATTTAATTTTTAAAAAATTTCTAATAGAACGTAATTCAATAAAAATACATTTAAAAATTATCATATTTTTTTGTGATTCTAAATATAAATATTTTTTATTATATTTTGGAAATTTTTCAGTCATAATACTTTTTTTAAAATTTTTACTTTTTAAAAAATTTAATTTTTTCCAAATATATTCAGTAATAAAAGGAATAATTGGATGTAATAATTTTAATAAAGAATTTAAAACATAAATTAAAACTCTCTTAGAATTGTTTTGATATTTAAAAAAAATATTATTAAAAATTATTTTTGAAATTTCTATATACCAATCGCAAAAATTGTTCCAAATAAAATCATAAATTAAATTTGACATAATATCAAATCTATACGTTTTGATAGAACGAGTATATTTTTTAATTAATATTTGTAATTCTAAAATAATCCATTTGTCTATAAATGATAATTTTTTTTTATTTATTTTTTTTATATTTTTTATTTTTTCTGCGTGAAATAAAACAAATTGACTAGCATGCCATAATTTGTTACAAAAATTTCTATATCCTTTTAATCTATTCATATCCCAAAAAATATTTCTAGAATTATTAGAAAGTGCAGCGCATGTAAATCGTAATGAATCAGCTCCAAAAGGTTTTATTCCATTAGGAAATTTTTTTTTAATATTATCAAAAATAACATTATATTTTTTACAATTTTTATCTAATTTCTTTGTATTATCTTTTAAAAATTTTTTAAAACTAACTCCATCAATTAAATCAATTGGATTAATAACATTTCCTTTTGATTTTGACATTTTTTTTCCTAATTCATCTCGAATTAAACCAGTAAGATAAATTTTTTTAAAAGGAATTCGAAAATTAATTTTTTTATCTTTAAAAATATTTATAGTTAACATGATCATACGAGAAATCCAAAAAAATATTATATCAAAACCACTAATTATCACATTTGTTGGATGAAAAATTTTTAATTCATTTAATTTTTTTGGCCATCCTAAAGATAAAAATGTCCATAAACTAGATGAAAACCAAGTATCTAAAACATTTTTATCTTTTTTTAAAAAAAATGTTTTTTTTAAATTATATTTTTTTCTTATTTGTTTTATATTTTCTCCAACATAAATTTTATTTTCTTTGTCATACCACACAGGTATTCTATGTCCCCACCATAATTGTCTAGAAATACACCAATCTTTCATATTTTTCATCCACGAAAAATACATATTTTTATATTTTTTTGGAAAGAATAAAATTTTTTTATTTTTTACTACTAAAATTGCTTCTTTTGATAAATATGAAGTTTTTAAAAACCATTGATTAGTTAACATAGGTTCAATAATAGTATTACTTCTTTCACCAAAAGGAATTATAGAATGTAAAACTTTTATTTTTTTTAATAAATTATTATTTTTTAAAAATTTTAAAATTTTTTTTCTTGCTTTAAAACGACTTAAATTATGAAAGTTTTTTGGAACATTTTTATTATAGAAATTATCTTTTTCTCCTTTAAAATTATAAATAGATAATTTTTTTTTCATATTTCCATTTTTAGAAAATATTTTAATCATATGTAAATGATTTCTTTGTCCTATTTTAAAATCAATGAAATCATGAGCTGGAGTAATTTTTACACATCCTGTTCCTTTTTTTATATCAATATCATTATCAAAAATAATTGGTATAATTCTATTTATAATAGGAACTATCACATTCCATCCTAAACATTTAATATATCTTTTATCATTAGGATTTATAGCAATAGCAACATCTCCAAATATTGTTTCTGGTCGAGTAGTTGCAATTAAAATATAATTTTTTTTATTTAAAAATTTATTATTGTCTAAAAAAAAATATTTTATATACCACATAAAACTTTTTTTGTCTTTATTTTTAACTTCTAAATCTGAAATTACAGTTTGTAATTTAATATCCCAATTTACTATTTTTTTTTTTTTATAAATTAATCCTTGATTATATAAAATTATAAATACTTTTCGAACTCCGACAGAAATATCTGGATCTAAAGTAAATTTTTCACGTTTCCAATCTATAGAATTTCCTAAACGCTTCATTTGATAAAATATTTTTTTTTTACAATTTAAAACCCATTTCAATGTCTTTTTTATAAAATATTTTTTTGAATATTCTTTTCTATATTTTCCTGTTTTTTTTAAAATTTTTTTTTCTATTAAAAGTTGTGTAGAAATTCCAGCATGATCAGTTCCTACCTGTAACAAAGTATTTTTACCATTCATTCGATTAAATCGTATTAAAATATCCATTATAGTTTGTTGAAAAGCATGACCAAGATGTAAAATTCCAGTAACATTAGGAGGAGGCATAATAATGCAAAAAGATTTTTTTGAACTTTTTTTAATAATAGTTTCAAAAGATTTATTTTTTTCCCAAAAACTATATATTTTTTTTTCAATTAACTGAGGATTATAATTTTTTTTCATGGTTATTTTTTTTATTTATTTTATAGAATATTTTTTATATAAATTTAATTTTAAATTTTAATTTAAAATTAAAAAAAAATTTTTTCATTTAATTATTTTTTAAATAATTTAAAAAATATTGACATAATAATTTCACTGATACGCCAGTAGCTCCTTTATTTTTTCCGGTTTTCCATGCAGTTCCAGCAATATCTAAATGCGCCCATTTATATTTCTTAACAAAAAAAGATAAAAAATAAGAAGCAATACTAGCTCCAGAATATTTTCCTCCTACATTAGAAAAATCAGCAATATTTGACTGTAAATATTTTTTATATATTTTAAAATTTGGTAAATTCCAAACCTTTTCATTAATTTTTTTCGAAGCATCATTTAATTCTTTCAAAAGAGATTTGTTATTAGAAAAAACACCACTTGCTGCATTTCCTAAAATTGATTTGCACGATCCAGTTAAAGTAGCTACATCAATTATTACAGAGGGATTAAATTTTTGAGAATAAGTTAACATGTCACATAAAATAAGTCTTCCTTCTGCATCAGTATTTAAAACTTCAACTGTTTTTCCTGACATTGTCTTAATAATATCTCCAGGTCTATATGCTTTTCCTCCCGGCATATTTTCACAAGAACCCAAAATTCCTATTACATTAATTGGAAGTTTTAATCTTGCAATAGAATCTATAACTCCAATGATAGAAGCCGCTCCACACATATCATATTTCATTTCGTCCATATAAAATGAAGGTTTTATAGATATACCTCCAGAATCAAAAGTTACACCTTTACCAATTAAAACAAACGGTTTTTTATTAATTGTATTAACATTTTTATTATAATTTATAATAGACATATATGCTTTATTTATAGATCCTTGAGATACAGAAAGAAAAGCATTCATCCCTAATTTTTTTAAATCATTTTCATTAAAGATTTTTGTAGTAATACTTTTATAAATTTGATTTAATTTTAAAGCAGCTAAACTTAAATATTTTGGAGTACAAATATTTGGAGGTGTATTACTAATATCTTTTGTGAGTTTTATTCCTTTTGCAATAGATAAACCATGATAAATAGATTTTTTAAATATTTTTAAATATTTTTTATTTTTTATTTGAATAATAATTTTTTTTATTTTTAATATATTTTTATTTTTATTACTTTTATAATTATTAAAGGAATAATTTATATTTTTCATTATATCAATAAAATTTCTTCCATTCCAATATATATTATTTAAATTACTATTAAAATCAGAAAAATTTATATAAATATTTTTAACATTACAATTTTTTAAATAAACAAATATTTTTTTTATAATTTTTCTAAACAAATTTTGAGAAAAAATTTTTTTTTTTCCGCAATTAATAAATAAAAAACGTTCATATGCAGTTTTAAAATTATTATAAATTAATATTATTTTTCCAAAATTATTGTTTAAATTATTTTTTTTTAAAGTTCTTTTTATATCATAAATATATTTTTTTTTTATTATTTTAGATAAATGATTTAAATTATCATCTGTATAAATTCCGAATATTTTACAGTTATTTTTATATATTTTTTTTTGAACAATACATGTCAAAACCTTCATATTTTAAAGTTTCCTATTTAAATTATATAGAATAAATAATTTTTAAAATAAAAAATATAAATAAATATAATTATTTATTAAAAATTTAATTTTTATATAAAATATTAAATTATTTTATTTAAAATAAAATTTCCTGTTATATTTTAAATGTTACAATCTTATTAAAAGATTATTTTTTTTTTAAAATATAAAAAAATATATTTAATTAAAAATTTTTAAATAACAAATAATTTTTATTTTTTTATATAATAAAATATTTATATTTTTGATATGAACAAATAAATATTATTTAAAATTTTAATTTTACAGGAAGTATATATGAATCCTTTCTATTTAAGAAATTTTTTAAAATTATCTGATTTTAATTCAAAAAATATTTTATTTTTATTAAATTTTTCAGAACAAATAAAATTTAAAAAAATAGTTAAAAAAGAAAAAAAATTTTTAAAAAACAAAAATTTAGCTTTAATTTTTGAAAAAAAATCTACTAGAACACGATGTTCATTTGAAATTGCTGCTTTTGATCAAGGTGCTAAAACTACTTATTTAGGTCCTCAAGATACCCATTTAGGATATAAAGAATCTATTGAAGATACAGCAGAAACATTAGGAAAAATGTATGATGGAATATTATATAGAGGGCATAAACAAAAAATAATAAAAAAATTAGCAAAATACTCAAAAATTCCAATATGGAATGGATTAACAAACGAACACCATCCAACTCAAATTGTATCTGATTTATTAACTATTAAAGAAATTTTTCCTAAAAAAAATATTAATCAAATAAAAATAACATATATTGGAGATTCTACAAATAATATTTCTAATTCACTTTTAGAAGCTTCAAATTTATTAAATTTTAAATTATCTTTAATTTCACCTAAAAAATATTTTCCAAAAAAAAAATTTTTGAAAAAATACTCTAATATTAAAAAAAATTTAAAATTAACAGAAGATATAGAAATTGGAATTAAAAATGCAGATATAGTTTATACAGATGTTTGGATTTCTATGGGTGAAAAAATAGAAACTCAAGAAGAAAAAATTTTGTCTTTAAAAAAATATCAATTAAATAAAAAAATTTTAAAACTTTCAAAAAATCCATTTATTAAAGTTTTTCATTGTTTACCTGCATTACACAACAAAAAAACAACATTTGGAAAAAAAATAATAAAAAAATTTAATTTAAAAAATGGAGTTGAAATTACTGATGATGTTTTTAATGCAAATAAAAAAATTATATTTCAACAATCTTCAAATCGGATACATATAATGAAATCTTTAATGATAAATTGTTTAACAAAAAATAATAATTTATAAAATTTAAAATTTTTTATTACTAAAAACATCTTTTTATTGAAATTTTTATAAAATTATTATTAAAAATTATTTTATAAAAATCAAAAATTTTTGAAAATATAACAAAAAATTTTTATAAAAAAATTTTAAAATTATATTTATAAAAAAATATAAAAAAATATATAACATAATTTATATTTATAAAAATATTATAAAGTTAATTTATGTTTATTTAAAAAAAAAAAAAAAAAAATTAAAAAAAAAAAAATATAATTATGAAAATATTTACTAAAAACGCACCAAAACCTATTGGTCCTTATTCACAAGCAATAAAAATAAAAAATTTATTAATGATTTCTGGTCAAATTCCAATTGATCCTATTTCAAAAAAAATACCAAAAAAAATATATTGTCAAACATTGTTAAGTTTAAAAAACATAGAAGAAATAATAAAAAAATCAAAATTTACTATTAAAAATATTATAAAAACAACAATTTTTACAACAAACATAGATAAATTTAAAAAAATTAATTTAGCATATGAAAATTTTTTTAAAAAAAAAATATCTTTTTTTCCAGCAAGATCATGTGTACAAGTATCCAAACTTCCAAAAAATGTTAAAATTGAAATAGAAGCAATAATATATAAAGAATAATATATTAAAGAGTGCACTAAATTTATAACGTTATAAGTGCGCTCTTTAATTTTAAAAAATATTTATTTGTTAAATAAAATTATTTTTTTTAAATTTTAAATTATTTGATGATAAATGAGTTTTTTTTAAATTTGAATTTTTTAAATTAAAATTTCTAGATTTTGATACTCTCAAAGTTTTTTTTTTAAAAAAATTATTTTTTTTATTTTGATTCATAAACTTTGAACGATTTAAAAATCTTGTATTAATAAATAATTTTAAATTAATAAATTTATTAAAAATTTTTGTTTTTTTAAAAATTTCTAATATTTTTTTTTTATCAAATTTTTTATGTAATTCAAGTGTAGAATAAGAAGGAAAAATTCTAATATTTCCAATATCTTTATTATTTAATTTTCCTTCATTTGCAATTGCACCTACAATATGTCGAATTTCTATTTTATCTATTTTTCCTAATTCTAATCTATAAACATCCATATTATTATTTTTTCTATAATTTCTATTTAATGAGTATTCATTTTTTTTTATAAAATTTTTGTTTTTTAAATTATTTTTTAAATTTTTAATTATTTTATCTTTTTTTACTATTAAAACTCTTTTTCCCTGAGCCATTTTTAGAAGAGCTGCAGCTAAACTTTCAATACTAACAGGATTTTTTATATTTATTTTAGATAATAATAATTTATATTTTTTTAAATCATTACTTTTTAATTCTTTTTTAATTTTTTTTGAAAAATTTTCTAAACGACTAGTACTTAATAATTCTGAACTAGGAAGTAAAACTTGTTTAATTTTTTGCCTCATAATTCTTTCAATATTTTTTAATAATCTAATTTCTCTATACTCTACAAACATTAATGCTTTTCCTTCCCTTCCAGCACGACCAGTTCTTCCAATTCTATGAACATATGATTCAACATCCATTGGAACATCATAATTAATAACTAAACTGATACGATCAACATCTAATCCTCTTGCAGCAACATCTGTCGCAATTAATATATCCAATTTTCCTTTTTTTAATCGGTCTAATGTTTTTTCACGTAATGATTGATTCATATCTCCATTTAAAGCAGAACAATTATAGCCATTTTTTTCTAACACTTCAGAAATTTCTACAGTGGAATTTTTTGTTCGAACAAAAATTATTGTTGCTGAAAATTTTTCTGTTTCTAAAAATCTAACTAATCCATCAGTTTTTTGTTTATTCACTAACCAATATGTTTGAATAATATTAGGGCGATTTGTTATACTTGAATGTATTCGAATTTCTTTTGGATTTTTCATAAATCTTCTAGAAATTCTTCTAATAGCATCTGGCATAGTAGCAGAAAATAAAGCTGTTTGACGTGATTTTGGAATTTGAGATAAAATGTTTTCAACATCTTCAATAAATCCCATACGCAACATTTCATCAGCTTCATCTAAAACTAAAGTATTTAATTTAAATAAATTTAATGTTTTTCTCTTTAAATGATCTAATAATCTTCCAGGAGTACCAACTACAATTTGAGGACCTCTTTTTAAAGCATTTAATTGCAATTCATATCTTTGTCCACCATATAAAGGTAAAACATGAATTTGAGGAAGATATTTGGAAAATAAAGAAAACGCTTCAGAAACTTGAATAGCTAATTCTCTAGTAGGGGTTAAAACTAAAATTTGAGGAACTCTTAAAGAAATTTTAATATTATGTAATAAAGGTAAAGAAAATGCAGCAGTTTTTCCACTTCCAGTTTGAGCCATACCTAAAACATCATTTTTATTTAATAAATACGGTATGCACTTTTTTTGAATAGGAGAAGGTTCTTTATAACCTATTTCATCTAAAATTTTTAAAAGAGAATTATTTAATCCAAAAATAGAAAAATTATTTTTTATCAAAATCATGTAAAACATGCACCTCATTTAATTGAAAAAAGAGGCCAGTCTACATAATTAATGATAAATATTTTTATTATATTCATTGAAAATTTTCAACTGGCTTAAAAGATATTGTGTAAAAATTTATATTTAATTTATTTTTTTTTAAATATATTCAAATCGTATGTTTAAAAAAATAAAAAAAAATTTATTTTTTTTTAAAATTTTATTTAAAAAATTTATTTTTATTTTATAAAAAATTATTTAAAAAAATTTTAAATTTAATATAAAAATGTTATTTTAAATATTTAAAATTTTATAAAATATTTTTCTTAATTGAAAAATAAATTATAAATTTATTTAAGATTAACATAAAATTTAAATAATATAAAATTCAAATACACATAAAAAATAGAATTTTTAAATTCTATTTTTTAATAAATTTTAAAAATCTTAAGAATTATAAAAAATTTTATTTTTTAATATCTTTCATGCTTAGTCTTAATCTTTTTTGTCGATCCATATCTAAAACTTTAACTGTCACAGATTGATTCAAGTGAAGATAATCTGAAACTTTTTCAATATGTTTATTAGAAATTTGTGAAATATGTACTAAACCTTCTTTTCCTATTCCTATGGAAACAAAAGCTCCAAAATCAACAATTCTTGTCACTTTTCCAATATATATTTTTCCAATTTCAATATCAGCTGTAATTTCTTGAATTCTTTGAATAGCATTTAAAGCTTTTTTTTTCATTATAGCAGAAATTTTTACCGTACCATTATCTTCTATTTCAATAGTAGTTCCTGTTTCTTCAGTTAACATACGAATGACAGAACCTCCTTTTCCTATTACATCTTTTATCTTTTCAGGATTTATTTTAATAATGTGAACTCTAGGAGCAAACTTTGATATTTCTTTATTAGGAGTATTTATAGTCTTAGACATTTTTTTTAAAATTTTAAGAATTGCAATTTTTGCTTTTTTTAAAGATAATTTAATAATTTCATGAGTAATACCTTCAATTTTCATATCCATTTGTAATGCAGTAATTCCTATTCTACTCCCAGATACTTTAAAATCCATATCTCCAAAATGATCTTCATCGCCTAAAATATCTGTTAAAATTACATATTTTTTTTTATTTTTTATTAATCCCATTGCAATTCCAGCAATCGGTTCTTTTATTGGAACACCTGCATCCATTAAAGCTAATGAAGCTCCACAAACTGAAGCCATAGAAGAAGAACCATTAGATTCTGTAATTTCTGAAACAATACGAATTGTATAAGGAAAAATATTAATAGAAGGCATAACAGCTAAAATACTTTTTTTTGCTAATCTTCCATGTCCAACTTCTCTTCTTTTAGGAGAATTAATCATACCTATTTCTCCAACAGAATATGGAGGAAAATTATAATGAAATAAAAAACTATCTGTTTTATCACCTAATAATTCATCTAAATTTTGAGCATCTCTAGACGTTCCTAACGTCACAGAAACTAAAGATTGAGTTTCTCCTCTAGTAAATAATGCTGAACCATGTGTTCTATGTAAAATTCCAGTTTTAATATCTATTTTTCGAATTTCATTTTTATTTCTTCCATCAATTCTAAAATTTTTTTTTAAAATATTTTTTCTAACAATTTTTTTTTCAATTTCTGAAAAAATTTTATTTATTTCTAACAAATTTAAATTTGAATCTTTTAATAATAAATCATTAATAATAGAATCTTTATATAATTGTAATTTTTTTATACGTTTTTTTTTATTTGAAATTAAATAATTTTTTTTAATAGAACTTTTTGAAATTTTATAAATATTTTTATAAAATTTTTTATTTATATTAAAAAAATTTATATTCCATGTTTTTTTTTTAATTGAACATAATAAATTTTTCATATTTTTAATTAAATTTTTTTGTTTATTAAAACCATATAAAATTGCATTAAATATAATATTTTCATGTAATTGATTCGACTCAGATTCAATCATTAAAATATGTTTATCTGTTCCAGAAACAATTAAATCTAATTGACTCAACTTCATATCATCTGTACTAGGATTTAAAACATATTTATTATTAATATAACCAACACGTGCTGCACCAATCATATCTTTTACTGGTATTCCTGAAATATATAATGCTGCAGATACTCCAATCATTGATACAATATCAGGATTAATTTTTGGATTTAATGAAACCACTGTAGCAATTACTTGAACTTCATTAAAAAAATCTTTTGGAAATAAAGGACGAATCGGTCGATCTATTAATCTACCTATTAAAATTTCATTTTCACTCGGACGACCTTCTCTTCTAAAAAATCCTCCAGGTATTCTTCCTGCAGCATAAGTTCTTTCTTGATAATTTACAGTTAAAGGTAAAAAATTTTTCTCTGTTTGTAAATTCTTTTGACCAACTACTGTAACAAGAACTGAAGTATCATCTATACTTACCATTATTGAAGATGTTGCTTGTCTTGCAATCAATCCAGTTTCTAATATAACTGTATGACAACCATATTTAAATTTAAATACAATCGGATTAAGCAAAATAAATATCCTTAAAAAAAAATAATAAATAAAAAAACATCTATTGAAAAAATTTTAAACTTTAAAAATAAAATTTTCAAAAATAAAAATTTTTTAATTAAAAAAGGGCTAATGCCCCTTCAAATACTTTTTAATATATTTTTTAAAATATCTTATAAATTTTATTTATTATTTATATTACCTACGAATTTTTAAATTTTTAATAATAAAATTGTATTTTAAAATAGATTTTTTTTTTAAATAGTCTAATAATTTTCTACGTTTTGATACCATTTTTAATAATCCTCGTCTACTTGCATAATCTTTTTTATTTTTAAAAAAATGTGCTTGTAAATAATTAATTCTACTAGTTAAAAGAGCAATTTGTACTTCAGAATTTCCGCTATCTTGCTTATTTTTTCCATATTGAGAAATTATATCTTTGTTATTTGAAATATTTACAATCATTTTATCCCTTATAAATAAAATTTTTTTATATAATTTTTTAAATTTTTTTTAAAAAATGAAACTATTTTTTATGTATTATAATTTATTAATTTATGAGGAAATAAATATTTTTTCTTATTTAATTTTCCTATACCAACAAATTTTTTATCTTTAGTTAAAATACATATTAAACAAGATTTTAATGTAGTGATCAATTTTATTGAACGCCCATTTTTAATAGAAAATAAATTATTTTTAGATAAACAAATTTTTGGAAAAGATGAAAAGATAGAAATAATTGGAATTAAAAATTTTTCTATCTTCTTTTTAAATAATATAAAATTATTTTTTTTATATTTATTCTTAAAATAATTTAGTTGATCTATAGTAATAGATAAATTATTAGAATAGGAAAAAACTTTAATTCGTCTTAAAAAAACTACGTGAGCTCCGCATTTTAAAAGTTTTCCTAAATCTGAAACAATTGAACGAATATATGTACCAGAAGAACATAAAATTTCTAACTCAATAATATTTTTATATCTATATAAACTAATTAATTTATAAACTGTAACTAACCTATTTTTTATTGGAACTTTAATGCCTTTTCTTGCGTATTTATATAATGGTATTCCTTTATATTTTATTGCAGAATACATGGGAGGAATTTGAATAATTTCTCCTCTTAATTTTTCTAAAGATTTATTGTATTCTATAGAATTAAATTCTATATTAAAAAAATTTAGTATTTTACCATTTGAATCACCAGTAGAAGTTTCTTCTCCTAATTTAGCAATTACTCTATATTTTTTATCAGATTTTAATAAATATTTAGAAAATTTTGTTGCTGCACCAAAACAAATTGGTAAAATTCCTGTTGCTAAAGGATCTAAAGATCCTGTATGACCTGCTTTCAGTGAAGAAAAAATTTTTTTAGTTATTTGTAATGCTTTATTTGAAGAAATTCCAGTAGGTTTATCTAATAAAAGAATTCCGTTACTCTGTCTTGTTTTAGTAAAAATATTCATAAACCTCAATAAGAAAAAATATTATTATAAATTTTTTAATAAATTAGAAATTTTTTCTCCTTTTATTAAAGAAAAATCATGAACAAAAATTAATTTTGGAACAGTTCTTAAAGTTAATTTTTTACTTAATAAAAATCTAATATACGAAGCAGATTTATTTAAAATTTTTAAAGATAAAATATTATTAAAACTTGTTTTTTTATTAAAATAAATATAAATTTTTGCAAAAGCATAATCTGGAGAAACTTTGACATCTAAAACAGTAGAAAATTTATTAAACTTTGGATTATGAATTGATTTTTGTAAAATATAAGAAACTTCTTTTTGAATTTCTTTAGATATTCTAACTAATCTATGAATATTTTTATACACAATATTTTATCCAATATATTTTTATTTTTTAATAAAAAAATTTTTTATTTTCTTTTTATTTCAATAACTTTATAAACTTCAATTATATCATTAACACGAATATCGTTATAGTTCTTTATTCCAATTCCACATTCTGTACCATTTCTTACCTTTTTTACATCTTCTTTAAAACGTCTAATAGATTCTAATTCTCCTTCATACACAACAATATTTTTTCTTAAAATTTTAATTGGACTATTTCTTTTAATATATCCTTCAGTAACCATACATCCTGCAATAAATCCAAATTTAACAGATTTAAAAATACTTCTTACAGAAACTAAACCAATAATTTTTTGTTTATATTTTGGAGATAACATTCCATAAATTGAAGATTTAATTTCATTGATTAATGTATATATCACAGAATAATATCTTAAATCTATATTTTCTTTTTCAATAATTTTTTTTGCTGAAATATCTGCTCGAACATTAAATCCAATAATAATTGCATTAGAAGAATGAGCTAAAGAAGCATCTGTTTCATTAATACTTCCAACACCTAAACTTAAAATATTTAAATTAACTTCATTATGTGATAATTTATTAATAGAAGATTCAATGGCTTCTAAAGATCCCTTAGAATTCGATTTTAAAATAATATTTAATTCTGAGATATTTTTCTTATTAATTTCTTGAAATAAATTGTCTAAACTAATTTTTTTTGTTTTAGAAAAAATTTTTCTTTGTTGTTTATTTTTTCTATATAAAGAAACTTCTTTTGCTTGTTTTTCGTTACGAACAACAGTTAAGATATCTCCTGATAAAGGTAAACCAGATAAACCTAAAATTTCAACTGGAATTGATGGAGTAATTTTTTTTAAATTATTATTTTTTTCATCAATAATAGATCGTATTTTTCCATATTCTAATCCACATAAAACAACATCACCTTTTTTTAATTCACCTTCTTTCACTATAACCGTTGAAATAGGACCTTTTCCTTTATCTAAAAAAGATTCTAAAACCACTCCAGTCGCCATACCTTTATAAGAAACAGATAAGTCTAAAATTTCTGATTGTAATAAAATATTTTTTAATAAATTATTTATTCCTTTTTTTAATTTAACAGAAATATTTACAAAAATATTTTCACCTCCTAATTCTTCAGATAAAATATTATATTTCATTAATTCGTTTTTAATTTTATCAATATTTATATTATTTTTATCAATTTTATTTATTGCTATAATCATTGGAACTTTTACTGCTTGTGCATGTTTAATTGCTTCTATAGTTTGAGGCATTACTCCATCATCTGCAGCTATTATTAAAACTATGATATCTGTTATTAGAGCGCCATTTTCTCGCATTTTTGTAAATGCAGAATGTCCAGGAGTATCAAGAAAAGTAATTTTTTTATCTTTTAAAATAACATGATATGCTCCTAAACTTTGAGTTATACCTCCATCTTCTTTAAAAACAAGAGAAGTTTTTTTAATACAATCTAATAAAGATGTTTTTCCATGGTCTACATGACCCATGATAGTTACTATCGGCGGTCTTACATGTTTAATGTTATTTTTTATGAAATCTCTATCAATCAATATTTTTTTTTCTAATTCATTTTTATAAATTACTTTAACTTTAAATCCCATTTCTTCAGAAATTAGCTGTGCAGAATCTATATCTAAAATTTGATTTTTTGATAAATTCATTCCGGATTCAGACATTTTTTTTATAACTTGAGAATTTTTAATTCCCATTTTGTTAGATAATTCAAAAACAGTTATATCATCTATAATTTGTATAATTTTTTTAATATTTTTTTTAGGTTTATTAAAACTTTGCTTTAAAAAATTTTTATTTTTATTATGTAAATTATATAAATTTTTATTATTTTTTTTTAATTTAAAAAATTTATTTTTGTTTTTTGAATTAAATATATTTTTTTTAGAATTATTTTTAAAATTTTTTTTAAATTTTTTTGAATTTTTTATCTTTAAAACAGATAAAAAATTTTTTTTATTTTTTATATCATTTTTCTTTTTAAATTTTATATTTTTTTGATTGTCTGGATTTTTTTTATTTAATTTATTTGAACGATATAAATTAGTATTTTTTTTTGGTTTTAAAATTTTTTTTATACTAAATTTTTTTTTTAAAAAAGATTGTTCTTTTTTTTTTTTTAAATGAATAAATTTTTTTTTTTCTTTGTTCAAATCATTTTTTCTCATTTTTTCTCTTATTTTTTATTTTAAAGATGAAAAGGATATTTTAAACAATAAATTAATTATACAAAAAATTTATAAAATTTTTTGTACAATTTCAAATATAATTTAATTTTATAATATATGTATTTTACATGTATTTTTTTTTAATTCAAAAAAAATAAAAAATAAATAAAAAATAAAACAATTAATAAAATAAAAAAAAAAAAAAAAAAAAATAAATAAATAAATTTATTAAAATTATTTTTTTTTAAACCAACATATATTCCGTGCAGACATTATTAATTTTCCAATTAATTTTTTTTTAAAAAATTTAATATCAATTAAATCATCAAGACTTTGATTTGATAATTCTTCTAAAGTAAAAATTTTTTTTTTAAATAATTCTAATGCAAGAACATCATTCATCCCTTTCAAATTTAATAGACTTTTATTTAAAAAAATTTTCTGTTTAGATTTTTTATTTTTTAATAAAAATTTAGAATGATATTTTCCAATATTTTTTTTAATTTCCTTAAATAAAGTTTTGTCATAATTTAATATTTTTAAAAATTTTTTATCTGAAATAAAAAATAATTCCTTAATAGAAGTAATATTATTTTTATAAAAAATTTTAAATATTTTTTTGTTAATTTTAAAATACTTGTTAAACAATTTATAAATATCTTTTTTTTCTTTATTTTTTTTTTTTTTTAATTCTTCTATAGTCATTACATTAAGTTCCCATTTACTTAAAATCGATGCAAGTTTAACATTTTGGCCATTTCTTCCAATTGCTTGTGCAAGATTTTTTAAATCTACTGTAATGTCGATAAATTTTTTTTTTTTATTTATTATAATTGATAAAACTTCAGCAGGAGCCATAGAATTAATTACTAATTGAGAAAGATTTTTATTCCATAAAACAATATCAATTCTTTCTCCAAATAACTCATTTGAAACCGCTTGTACTCTCGAACCTCTTATACCAACACATGCACCAACTGGATCAATTTTTTTATCATTAGTTTTAACCGCAATTTTTGATCGAGAACCTGGATCTCTTGCTATTTCTTTAATTTCAATAATTCCTTCATGAATTTCTGGAACTTCAATCTTTAATAATTCTATTAACATTTCAGATCTAGTACGACTTAAGAGTAATTGAGAATTATTTTTTTCAGATCGCACACAAAATAATATACTTTTAACACGATCTCCTATTCGAAAATTTTCCCTCGGAAGCATTTCATCTTTTAATAAAATTCCTTCAGCTTTATCATCTAAATCTAAAATTATAAAATCTCTATTAATTTTTTTTACTACTCCTAAAATAATTTCTCCTTTTCTTTTTTTAAAATTTTTAACAATAATTTTTTTTTCTGCTTCTCTAACTTTTTGAATAATAACTTGTTTAGCAGTTTGAGTAGTAATTCGATCAAACATAACAGATTTTATTCTTTCTTCTATATAATCATTTAATTGTATATTTATATTGTCATATTGAGCAGCTTCTAAAGTAATTTCTTTTGTTGGTTGTAAAACATTTTTTACAACTAACCATCTTCGATATGTTTTAAAACTACCATTTTTTTTATTAATAATGACTCGAACATTAACGTCTTTTTTAATTTTTTTTTTTGTAGCACTACATAATGCTTTTTCAATAGCTTTAAAAATAATTTTTTTGGAAATTGATTTTTCATTTGAAACAGATTCTATTACTGTTAAAATATCATTTCTCATCTTAAAATTCCTTAAAAATTTTATATTTTCTTATGTAAAAAATTAATTTTTAAAAAAATAAATTAAAAAAAATTCATTTAATTAATTTAATAAAAAACCCCGACTAAACGGGGTTTTTGATTAAAACAAATATTGTATTATTTATATTTTAAAATAAAAAATTTTTATATATAAAATAATTTATATATATAAAAAAAATAAAATTTTAAAGTATTTTTAAAAACAATACCGAGAACGGGATTCGAACCCGTAAGCCTTTAAATAAATTAGGCACTACTACCTCAAAGTAGCGTGTATACCATTTTCACCATCTCGGCTATTAAAAAAAAATACAAGATTTAAGAAAATTAAAAAAATATTTTAAATCGTTTCTAAAATACAATTATTTATATTACATTGTAAAATACTTAATATTAAAAAAAAACATGCACAAAAAATAGTTAACTTATTTAAAAATTCACTTTTTGTAGAAATATTGAATAAATTTTTATTAATACTCATCATACCAATATTTGTTGAACCTTGACTTTTTTGTAACAAAATTAAAAAAATTAACATTAATGAAACAAATAAATATATTACTAAAAAAAAAACTCTCACTACGTTAGTCCTATACTTTATTATATAATAATGTTTACATTATAAAAAATAATAAATTTATTAAAAAATTCTAAAAAAATAAAATTTTATAAGATAATTATTATTTTAAAATATATCAATAAAATTTTTTTATATAAAAATTTTAGATGTTAACAAATATAAAAAATTTTAAATTTTAAAAATAAAATATATTTATTTAAAAAAAATAATTTAAAAATTTTTTATTTTTTTAAATGTTTAAATTTTCTGTTTATTAAAGAATTAATTTGCTGATAATTTATTGTTTCATATTTCATTAATGCATCTTTCATAGAATGTAAAATATCTAAATTATTTTCTAGAATTTTTTTTGCTCTATTATAGTTAAAATCAATAATTTTTCTTATTTCTTGATCAATAATTTCTTTTGTATAATTAGAAAAATTATAAATTTTTGATGTAGATTGTCCTAAATAAATGTCATCTTCTTCAGAATATAATAAAGGACCTAATTTTTTAGAAAATCCCCATTTCATAACCATATTTTTTGCTAAGTTTGTAGCAACTTTTATATCATTAGATGCACCTGTTGAAATATAATCTTTTCCATAAATTATTTCTTCAGCAATTCTTCCTCCATATAAAGTAGAAATTTGACTCTCTATTTTTTTTTTATTGATACTTAAATGATCTATTTCTGGAAGAAATAAAGTTAAACCTAAAGAATTTCCTCTAGGAATAATAGTAACTTTATGCACAGGGTCATGTTCAGGAACAAATTTTCCAACAATAGCATGACCAGCTTCATGATATGCAGTGCATTCTTTTTGTTTATCAGAAATAATCATTGATTTTCTGGCAGCACCCATAATTATTTTATCTTTTGCTTGTTCAAAATCGTCCATTGTTACAAAAGAATGATTTTTTCGAGCAGCCAAAAGAGCAGACTCATTAACTAAATTAAATAAATCTGCTCCAGAAAAACCAGGAGTACCTCGAGCAATAATCATTGGATCAAAATTATCAGATATAATAATTTTTTTTGTATGAACTTTTAAAATTTGTTCTCTTCCTTTAATATCTGGTAAAGGAATAAATATTTGACGATCAAATCTTCCCGGACGCAATAGAGCTGAATCTAAAACATCTGGACGATTTGTAGCTGCAATTAAAATAACCCCTTTATTTTTATCAAATCCATCCATTTCCACTAATATTTGATTTAAAGTTTGTTCTCTTTCATCGTGACCACCCCCTAAACCTGTCCCTCTTTTCCTACCCACTGCATCTATTTCATCAATAAAAATTATACATGGAGATAATTTTCTTGCATTATCAAAAAGGTTTCTAACTCGAGACGCTCCAACTCCGACAAACATTTCAACAAAATCTGATCCAGAAATAATAAAAAAAGGAACATTAGCTTCTCCAGCTATTGCTTTAGCTAATAAAGTTTTTCCTGTACCTGGAGAACCAATCATTAATAAACCTTTTGGAACATTTCCCCCTAACTTTTGAAATTTTTTTGGATTTTTTAAATAATGTACTATTTCCTGCAAATCTTCTTTAGCTTCATCACATCCTGCAACATCTGAAAAAGTAGTTTTAATTTCATCTTTTTTATAAACTCTTGCTTTACTTTTTCCAAAAGACATTGCTCCTTTTCCTCCTCCCATTTGAATTTGTCTTAATGAAAGAATCCAAGTCAATGCTAACATTATTATTGGAAACCAAGAGATAAATACAGACCATAAAAAACTAACTTCTTCAGGATATTTTCCTTCAATTTTTACATTTTTTATTAACAGGTTATTTAATAACATTGAATCATGCATTGGAAGATAAGTACAATATTGACTATTATCTTTCCTCATTACATAAATTTCTTGTCCATCAATTATTACTGAACGTATTTTTTTTTGATTAACTTCAGACAAAAAATAAGAATAATCCATTTTATAACGATTAAAATTATTTGAATGAAAATTTTTCAACATAGACATGAATATAATTGCAAAAATTAACCAAAATATTATTTTTTTTACCATCTTTCTCAAGATTTAAATCCTCATTTAAAATTTAATGACATTTAAAATATCACTTATTAATCATTTTTATATTTTTTGCTATAACAAAAATTTCACGAGATTTTAACCTAGAGGCACTTGGTTTATAAATTTTTACTGCGAAAAAAATTTTTTTAATAGATCTAATATATATGTCATATCCTTCTCCTTGAAATAATTTAGTAATAAAACAACCGTTTTTAGATAAAATTTTTTTAGATAAATTTAAAGCAATTTTACTTAAATTAATTGATTCACAAACATCAATTAATGAATGTCCTGTAGTTTTTGGAGATAAATCAGACATTAATAAATCAACTTTTTTTTTATTCAATAATTTTAATAATAATAAATATGTTTCTTTTTTTTTAATATCTCCATGTATAAATTTAACTTTTGGAATTGGTTCCATATATTTTATATCACAAGCAATTAAAGTTCCTTTTAATCCTATTTTTTTTATAACATATTGAGACCAACTTCCTGGAGAAGAACCAAGATCTACAACTGTATTACCAAATTTAATAATATTAAATTTTTTATTTATTTGTTCAATTTTAAAAAAAGCTCTTGAACGAATTTTTTTTTTATGAGATTTTTTTACATAAAAATCTTTGAAATAATTTTTTAACCATAATTTAGAACTAGATTTTTTTTTCATATGTTTGTTAAAATATTAAAATAAAATCATTTTTTTTTAAACAATTATTTAAATATTTTTCTTTTGAAAGTTTTCAATTATATATATAATATTTTTAATATTTTATATGAAACAAAACCAATTGGTGTTTTAATTACAGCTAATTCATTTTTTTTTTTCTTCATTAACCCTTTAGCCATTGGAGAATTTATCGATATTAATTTTTTTTTAAAATCTGCTTCATCATCTCCAACAATTTTATATTTATAAATTTTTTTGGATTTAATATTTAAAATTTTTACTGTTGCTCCAAAAAAAATTTTTTTATGAATACACATTTTTTTAACATCTATAATATGAGCATTAGATAATTTATACTCAATTTCTTGAATTCTTCTTTCACAAAAACTTTGTTCCTCTTTGGCTGCATGATATTCTGCATTTTCTTTTAAATCTCCAAAAGCTCTTGCTTCCGAAATAGATTTAATAATTTTTGGTCTTTTTATTTTTTTTAATTCATCTAATTCCTTTCTAAGTTTTTTTTCACCTTGAATAGTCATGAGAATTTTATTATTCACAATCAACCTTAATTTTTAATAAATAAAAAATATTTTTTTAGATAACACATATTTATATAATTATTATAAAATATATTACTCTTTTATAAAAATATATTTAAAAAATATATTAAATATATCTATTTTAATTTTAATCATATATTATTATAAATCAATTTATAAATAAAAATAATAAATTTATTATAATACATGATATATTAATATAATTAATTTATTTTATCTTTAATACAAATTAAATTAATACATAATTATATTTTTATATATATTCTTATTTTAAAATATTAAAAATTTTTTATAACAAAAAAGAAAAAATATAATAATAATAAAAAAATGAAAAAAAAAATAAAAAAAATTTTAATCAAAAAATTAAATCTATTTTATGTAAAAATTAAAAAAAAAAATAATTATTATAAAATAATTGCCGTAAGTAATATTTTTTTAAATATGAATGAAGTAAACAGACAAAAATGTATATATGCTCCATTATTAAAACATATTATTAAAAAGAAAATACACGCCATTTCAATTAAAACTTATTCTTTAAATGAATGGAAAAAATCTAATAAAAAAAATCTTTTAAAAAAATTTATAACATAATAAAATTAATATGAAAAAATAATTTTAAAAAAAAATTATTTTAAATATTAAAAAATTTTTTAAACCGGAGAATTTATGTACGCTGTTTTTATTAATGGAGGTAAGCAATACAAAGTAAAAATAGGACAAACCCTTCGAATAGAAAAAATTAATGAAAATGTTGGTAATATAATAAAATTTAAAAAAATTTTGTTAATTAAAAAAAAACAAAAAACATTTATAGGTAATCCTATTTTAAAAGATGCAGTAATCAAAGCACAAATTTTTAGTCATGGAAGAGAAAAAAAAATTCATATAATAAAATTCCATCGTAGAAAACATTATAAAAAAAAACAAGGTCATAGACAATTTTATACAAGTATAAAAATTCAATCAATAACAATAAAAAAGAGAATTTAAATGGCACATAAAAAAGCTGGAGGATCAAGTAGAAATGGAAGAGATTCACACTCAAAAAGATTAGGAGTTAAATGTTTTGGTGGAGAACAAGTTAAATCCGGATCAATTATAATAAGACAACGCGGTACAAAATTTCATCCAGGAAACAATACTAAATGTGGTAGAGATCATACCATATATTCTATTATAAATGGTATTGTAGAATTTAAAAGAAAAGGTTTTAAAAAAAAAAAAATTGTGAATATTATTCCTAATTAATAAAAATCACAATTCAATTTTTTTTAAAAAAAATTCGAAATAAAAAATAATATTTTTTAGAGAATTTTCTATGAAATTTGTTGATGAAGCAATAATAAAGATAAAATCTGGTAATGGCGGAGATGGAATTATCAGTTTTAGACGCGAAAAAAACGCTCCTAAAGGAGGTCCTGATGGAGGAGATGGAGGAAATGGAGGAAGTATATTATTTAAAGCTGATAAAAATTTAAATACTTTAGTTGATTATACATTTAAAAAAATAATAAAAGCTGAAAATGGAAAACCAGGACAAAATAGAAAAAAATCAGGAAAAAAAGGAACGGATAAAATATTACTTGTTCCCATTGGAACAAAAATTATAAATTGCTATAACAATGAAATTATAAAAGAATTTACATATGATCAAGAATTATTTTTAGCAATACAAGGAGGTTGGCATGGTCTTGGAAACAATCGATTTAAATCACCTACTAATAGAACTCCAAGAAAAAGATCGTTAGGCAAATTAGGAGAAGAAAAAACAATTAAATTAGAACTTTCTTTATTGGCAGATATTGGTGTTCTTGGACTTCCTAACGTTGGAAAATCTACTTTTATAAGAAGTGTTTCTTCTGCAAAACCAAAAATTGGAAATTATTTTTTTACTACTTTAATTCCAAATCTTGGAGTAATTTTTACTCCAAAAAAAAAAAAAATAATAATCGCAGATATACCAGGAATAATACAAGGAGCATCAAAAGGAATTGGATTAGGTTTAAAATTTTTAAAACATTTAGAAAAATGTAAAATATTATTACACATAATAGATTTATCTATTGAAAAATATCAAGATATTATCAAAAATATAAATATAATAAATAATGAAATAAAACAACATAACTATCAATTATATAAAAAAAAAAGATGGATTATTTTTAATAAATCAGATTTATTAAAAAAAAAAAATATTAATTTTAAAATCAATAAAATTATAAAAAAAAAAAATATAAAAAAATATTATGTTATTTCATCTATTAAAAAGAAAGGTATTAAAAATCTTTGTAACGATTTAAGTAAATTAATATAATTCTTAAAGGTAATATATTCATATACAAAAAATTTTTATTTATACAAGTTAAAAATTAACTAAAACATATTAAATTTTGATTATTTAACTTGTATATATACTTTATAGAAACAAATTATCTTTTAGAAAATTGAGGTCTGCGTCTAGATTTTCTAAAACCAACTTTTTTTCTCTCTACTTGACGAGAATCTCTTGTAACAAAACCAAATTTTCTTAATTCTTTTAATAAATAACTATCATATTGTATTAAAGCTCGAGTAATTCCTTGTCTTATTGCTCCAGCTTGTCCTGAAATTCCACCTCCTTTCACAGTAATGTAAAAATCAAATTTATTACTCATATTTATCACTTTTAATGGTTGTGTAATAACCATACAAGCAGTTTTTCGACTAAAATATTTTTCTAAAGTAAGTTTATTTATAATTATTTGACCATTTCCAATTTTTAAAAAAACTCGAGCCGAAGAAGATTTTCTTCTTCCTGTTCCATAGTTTTGAACTGTACTCATTTTATCTGTTTACATCCTAATTTTAAATTTTAAGTAAGATTGGTTTTTGAGCATGATGATTATGAATTTCATCGCGATATACTTTTAATTTTTTAAACATTATCCTTCCTAAAGGACCTTTTGGAAGCATTCCATAAACAGATTTTTTTATTACTTGTTCGGGATTATTTTTAATCATATCAGAAAATTTAATTGTTTTTAAACCACCAACATGTCCAGTATATCTATGATATAATTTCTTTTTATTTTTTTTTCCTGTAACACAAATTTTAGAAGCATTTAAAACAATAATATAATCTCCAACATCCATATAAGGAGTATATATTTCTTTATGTTTACCTCGTAAATAATGTGAAATTACACTAGATAAACGACCTAAAATTTTTCCATTTGCATCAATATAATACCAATTTTTTATAATATTCTTAGAAGAAATTGAAAAACTTTTTATATTCATTGCTCTACCTATGAAATAATTCTGTTTTAACTTTTTTTATATGAAAATATATAATAAAAAATTATTTATAATTAAAATAAAATATTAACATTAAAGTAACATTTCTTAAAAAATATTTTTTTATATTTCATATTTTTATAAAAAAATACTTAAAATTAAAATTTTTTTTTTAAAAAAAACATAATATATGATGTATAATGCATATAGCATTAAATTATATTAATTTTTAAAAAAAATATCATAATATTTTAATGAAAAGGAAAAAAAAACAATGATAAATAAAAATAAAATATTAATTTTAAGAAAAAAAATAAATAATATAAATAAAGATATTATAACTCTTTTATATGAAAGAAATTTAATTTGTAAAAAAATTGCTAAAGAAAAAATAAAAATAAAATATCCAATAAAAGATAAAAAAAGAGAAAAAAATATTTTTAAAAAAATAATTTCACAAGGAAAAAAATATAAATTAAAAAAAAAATATTTAAAAAAAATTTTTAAAATTATAATTCATAACTCTATTAAAATTCAGAAAAAAGAGTTTAAAAAAAAAAAATTAAAATAGCTTTTTTAGGTCCAAAAGGATCTTATTCATATTTTGCTGCTATAAAATATGCAAAAAAGAAATATAAAAATTTAAAAAAAATTCCATGTAAAGATTTTAAATCTATAGTAAAAAAAATAAAAAAAAAAAATATATATGCTATTTTACCTGTTAAAAATTCAATAACTGGAAAAATTGATGAAACGAAAAAAATATTTAAAAAAAATAAATTAAAAATTTTTGATAAAATAAAAATTTCTATTAATCATTGTATTCTTTCAAAAAAAAAACAATCACTAAAAAATATAAAATTAATATATAGTCACTCACAACCAATTAAACAGTGTCAAATTTTTATAAATAATTTAAAAAACTTAAAAATAAAATATACAAATAGTTCTTCAGAAGCAATTAAAAAAATTTTAAATAAAAAAAATAAATTTTCTGCAGCAATTGGAAGTGAAAATTGTAATAAATTATATAAATTACATATAATAAAAAGAAATATATCAAACTATAATAAAAATAAAACTTTATTTTATATAGTATTAAAAAAATAAATTATTTAAAATAAATTTTAATTACTTTAAAAAATATACCATTAAAAATTTAAAATTATTATCTCTGAAAATTCATCCTGAGTATAAAAAATGTTTAAAAATTTAACTAAATGTTTTTCTATGATTATAAAAAATATATCTAATAAAGGAAGAATTACAAAAAAAAATATAGAAAAAACATTAAGAAAAGTAAGAATTGCATTATTAGAAGCTGATGTTCCATTATTAATTATTAAAAAATTGATAAAAAAAATAAAAAAAAAATGTATTGGCAAAAAAATTAATAATTCTTTAACTCCCGGACAAGAATTTATTAAAATAGTTGAAAAAGAAATAATATCTATAATTGGAAATAACAATTATAAAATAAAATTTAAAAAAAAAAAACTATCAATTTTTTTAATAATAGGATTACAGGGATCTGGAAAAACAACAAGTATTGGAAAACTTGCAAAGTTATTTCAAGAAAAATATAAAAAAAAAATTTTATTAGTATCTACAGATATTTATAGATCTTCAGCAATCGAACAACTAAAAGTAATTTCAAAACAAATAAAAATAGATTTTTTTAATTCTAATAATAAACAAAAACCTATTGATATTTCTATTCAATCAATTCAATATGCAAAAAAAAAAAAATATGATGTTTTATTAATTGATACCGCTGGAAGAATGCATATTGATAAAAAATTAATGAATGAAATAAAAAATGTACATAAAATTATAAAACCATTGGAAACAATCTTTGTCATAGATTCTATGATAGGACAAGATTCTATTAATATAATTAATAAATTTAATAAATTATTAAAAATAACATCAATTTTCTTAACAAAAATAGATTCAAATACTAGATGTGGTGTCGTATTATCGATTAAATATTTAACAAATATTCCTATTGCATTCCTTGGAAATGGAGAAAAATTTCATCATATAAAAGAATTTAAATCAAAAAAAATAGCTTCTAAAATTCTTGGAATGCAAGATACAATTTCTTTAATCAAATCAATTAAAAAAAAAATTGATAAAAAATATCTAGAAGAATTAAAAACCAAAATAAAAAAAAAAAATGAATTTGATTTAAATGACTTTTTAAAACAAATTATTCAAATGAAAAAATTAGGAGGTATAAAAAATATATTAAGTAAATTACCAATGAATAACAATTTTAAAAAAAATATTTTATTACAAATAAACGATAATATGTTTATAAAAATACAAGCAATAATCAAATCTATGACTATGAATGAAAGAAAAAATCCAAAAATTATAAAATATTCAAGAAAAAAAAGAATATCTTTAGGTTCTGGAACTAGTATTCAAGATATTAATAAAATTTTAAAACAATTTGAATTAATGAAAAAAATGATGAAAAAAGTACAAAATGTTGGTGTAATAAATATTTTTAAAAATATTAAAAATATTATGTCATAAAAAATAATAATTTAACAAATAAAAATAGGATATTTAAAATGGTTAAAATAAGACTTTCTAGACATGGATCAAATAAAAAACCTTTTTACAGAATTATAGTAACTGATAGTAGATCAGCAAGAAACGGTAAATTTATTGAAAAAATAGGATTTTTTAATCCATTGTTAAAAAATAAAAAAACATCATTAAATATAAATTTAGAAAAAGTAAAATATTGGGTCAAAGTTGGTGCAAAAATTTCTGAAAGAGTAAAACAATTAATTAAAAAAATAAATAAAATAAAATGAACTTAAAAAATTCAAAAAAAATAATAGTAGGTAAAATATGTTCTCCTTATGGAATACTAGGTTGGATAAAATTATTTTCGTTTACAGAAAAAATAAAAAAAATTTTTAAATATAAACCATTACTATATTTTTATAAAAAAAAAATAAAAACTTTAAAAATAAAATTATGGAAAAAATATAAAAATTTTTTTTTAGTAAAAATAAAAAATATAAATACTAGAACTAAAGCATTTCTTTTAAAAAATAAAAAAATATTCATTTATTCAAAACAATTAAAAAAAAAAAAAAATGAATATTATTGGTATGAAATTATTGATTTAAAAGTATTTAATACAGAAAAAATTTTTTTAGGAAAAGTTATAGATATAATTAGAACACCAACAAATGATATTTTAAAAATTAATTTTATTTCTTCAAAAAAAGAAAAAAAAATAGAAAAATTAATTCCATTTGTTGAAAAAAAAATAATTACAAAAATATCTCTTAAAAAAAAAAATATTATTATTAACACAAAAGGATTAATTTTTTGATAAAATTTAAAATACTAACAATATTTCCAAAAATGTTTAATTCAATTTTTAAATACGGTATTCTATCTAAAGCAATAAAAAAAAAAAAATACATATAAACATTTTAAATATTAGAAAATTTAGTTCCAAAAAAAATAAAAATATAGATGATAGACCTTATGGAGGAGGTCCTGGAATGATCATGAGTTTTTTACCATTAAAAAAAGCAATTACCTATGCAAAAAAAAAAAATAAATATATAGTAATTTATTTATCTCCACAAGGAAAAAAATTATCTTATAAAATATTAAAAAAATTATCAAAAAAAAAATTTATTTTATTAATTTGTGGAAGATACCAAGGAATTGATCAAAGATTCATTGATAAATATGTTAATAAAGAAATATCTATTGGAAATTATATATTAACAGGTGGAGAATTAGCTGCGATGGTCTTTATTGATAGTATATCCAGATTTATTCCAGGAGTAATAAAAAAAAAAATTTCTAATCATCAAGATTCTTTTATAAATGGATTATTAGACTATCCTCATTATACTAGACCAGAAATAATAGAAAAAATGAAAGTTCCAAAAATATTACTTTCTGGAAATCATAAAAAAATAAAATTATGGAGAATAAAGCAATCTATTAAACAAACATTGATCAAAAAACCAAAATTATTAAATAAAAAAAATATTAACAAAGTAATAAATTCAAAAAAAAAAAAAAAAAAAAAAAAAAAAAAAAAAAAAAAAAAAAAAAAAAAAAAAAAAAAAAAAAAAAAAAAAAAAAAAAAAAAAAAAAAAAAAAAAAAAAAAAAAAAAAAAAAAAAAAAAAAAAAA
>JAAMXG010000002.1 GCA_011754245.1 Buchnera aphidicola (Periphyllus aceris) | reverse complement strand
CATAATTTTTAGACAAAAAAAACCATATTTTAAAAAAAAAAATTAAATTATTTAAGACAAAATTTGAATAACTTATAATAATTCTTTATTTTTTTTTTATTTTTTTCTTTTTTTTTTTTTTTTTTTTTTTTTTTTTTTTTTTTTATTTTTTTTTTTTTTTTTTTTTTTTTTTTTTTTTTTTTTTTAAAAATAGGATAATAAAATATGACTTTCTGGGTTCCAGCAAAAATAAAAAAAATAGTACATTGGAAAGAAAATTTAATAAAAATTTCATTAAAAGCAAAAATTAATAAATTTATAGCTGGTCAATTTTCTAAAATTTTAATTAAAAACAAAAATGATATAAATATTCAACGAGCATACTCTTTTGTAAATCCTCCAAAAAAAAAAACAATAAAATTTTATATTACTCTTGTAAAACAAGGAAAAATGAGTAAAGAAATAATACTTTTAAAAGAAAATAAAAAAATTTTAATTTCTAAAAACTCTTTTGGTTTTTTTACTTTAAAAGAAATACAACCATCTAAAAATTTATGGATGTTTTCTACTGGTACAGCTATTGGACCATATCTCTCCATTTTACAAGAAAAAAAAGATACTGAAAAATTTAAAAAAATAATTTTAGTACATTCCGTACGTTATTTCTCTGATCTAAAATATTTAAACTTAATCCATCAAATAAAAAAAAAATATCAAAACAAATTAAAAATAATAATTACAATTAGTCGTGAAAATAAAAAAAATTTTCTTTATGGAAGAATTACTCACTTATTATTAAATTCCACTCTAGAAGAAATTATTGGAACAAAAATTAAAAGAAATAACTCTAAAGTAATGTTATGCGGAAATCCATCAATGGTCAAAGAAATGTTTAATATATTAACAAAAAATAAAAAAATGACAAAAAATCTTCGTAAAAAACCAGGAAATATAATAAGAGAAAATTATTGGTAACATAAATAAAAATAAATTTTATAAAATTCTTTTAAACAGAGTACAATAATATTATAAATATCTGTACTCTGTATTTACATTAATTAAAATATATAAAAATTAAATTTTTTAAAATATATTCTAAAGTAACTTTATAAAAAATTATTTCACAAAATAGGAATATTTTACATCAGGAATTTTATTTTTATATAAAATACATTTTGCTCTAAGCCCAAAAGTATTATAAAATTCCTTTGAATCATATTTAATTTGTGCTAAATCAGAAAGATAAACAACAACTAGCTGAATATTTCCATCTGGTAATTTATCTATTAAATAATTAATATGTGAATGAATTGGAGAAAAATTCATAATATTAGGTGTTCTTCTTAAAAAAGCTCGACGAGCTTCAAGTAAAATATCACTATTTGCATAATTTGAAATTAATTGCCTATCTTTTAAATTCGGAAAAAATTTTTGAAGAGCTTGAAGAATTTTTTCTTTAGAATTTTTATACACTGGACAGGAATTAAATTGAAAAGTTGTAGTTGGATCTTCAATATCAAAATCTGAACTTAAATTAGAAGTTTTACTTAATTCATAAAAATCATTTTGAAAACTTTTTAACATATCAATATTTTCAGGAAAATGTGGAACTCTTGTTAAAAATTTCCAAGTAACATGTTTTGGATTAGAACGAAGTTTTTGAATGTCTAAATTTTTTTTAGAAATTTTAGAAATTTCAGAAAAATTATTTTTAATTTTGTCTAAATAATATTCGTTCGAATGCTTATCTTTATCAACATTTAAATCACTGACATTAAAATTATTGAAATTATTATTAGATTGAAGATTAGAATTTATAAAAAAATTTTTCAAAAAAGAAATATTTAATTTCTTATTGTATTCTTGTAGTTTTTTATTTTGTAAATTTATACTTTTTCCAGTAATAGTTTTTAAATAATCAGAATGAATAAAATTTTTTAAAAATTTTTTTTTTATTTTTTTATTTAAAAAATTTAAAAATAAGTTATTTTTTTGTTTAATATTATTTAAATTTTTACTTTCTAACAAATTTTTTTTTTTTAAATTTTTATTGTTTTTTGTAGAATTATACCTTAAACTTTCATTAGAATTGATATAATTTTTTTTCAAATTTAAAATAGTTATCATATTAATTTCCTTTTTTTTAATTCTTGTTTTTAAAAAAAAATACTTTTATGTATTTACTTTATTTTGAAAATATATCTTGTAAGTATTTTAGTTACTTACAAAAAAATTATAAAAAAAAACTATCCATGATAAATTTTTATTGAAAACAATGTTCTTTTAATATTCTATTTATAAAAAATATTTATTTTTAAAATAATTATAACTTTTTTTTTAAAAACATTCAAAATATAAATATCAAATATAATAAATGAATTCTAAATAAAATTTATAAAATAATAATTATAATATTTCAAAAAAAAATAAAATGATTAAAATAAAAAAAACATACAAATTAATTCTATTTAAAAAAAAAAATAAATTAAAATTATATAAAATTTATTTTAAAAAAAATAAAAAAAATAAATCCATTGCAATTAATTTTACATCAGGACAATATAATTATAGAAGAAAATATAATAAAAAAAAAGAACTAATAGTGCGTGCTATGAGAATAAAAAAAAAAAAAAACATAACTATTTTAGATGCTACCGCAGGATTTGGAAAAGACTCATTCGTTTTAGCATCTCATGGATTTAAAATATTTATGATAGAAAAAAATTTTATTATCTATAAATTACTTCAAGATGGTTTAAAAAGAGCGTATAAAGATAAAAAAATTGGTTTATGGATAAAAAAAAAAATAACTTTAATAAATTCAAATAGCATTAAAATAATAAAAAAAAAAGAAATTATTCCAGACATAATTTATATCGATCCAATGTTTAAAAATAAAAAATCTAAACCAAAAAAAGATATGTTTTTTTTAAGAAAATTATTAAAAAAAAATGATGAAGAAAAAATTTTAAAACCAGCAATAAAATTAGCGAAAAATAAAGTTGTTGTTAAAAGATATTTAAATGCTTCATATCTTAAAAAAAAAAAACCAAACCATATTTTATATGGAAAAAAATTTAGATTTGATATTTATTATAAATAAAATTTTTATATTAAAAAAATTATATTATTTTTATTTTATTAGATATTTTTTTTACTAAAATTAAACTAAAAAAAAGAACCAAGTTTAATACGCAAAACACACCATTCCATCCCCAAAAAAACCAAAATATTCCAATAAAACTTCCAAATAAACTAGACCCTATATAATAAAAAAAAAAATATAAAGAAGAAATTTCTAATTTATAATATTTTGTTAAAATACTAATCCAACTGCTTGCTGTAGAATGAGCTAAAAAAAAACCAGTTGTAAAACAAAATAAACCAAAAATTATAATTAATAAATTATTAAAATAAGTTAACAAAACACCTATTAACATTATATATAAAGAATAAGTTAATAAATTTTTCTTACCATACTTTCTTGATAAAAAACTCGCTTTAGGAGAACTATAAACACCAATTAAATATATTATAGATAAAAAAGATATAAAAATAGGATTTAATAAAAAAGGTTTCATTATTAATCTATAACCAATATAATTAAATAATGATACAAAACTTCCCATAAAAAAAAATCCAAATAAAAAAAGAATTAAACAAGTTTCAATTTTAAATGGTAATAAAAACCTTTTAAATAAACATTTAAGATTTAAATTAGATTTTTTAAAATGTTTTGACAAAGGTAAATTTATTAAAGATAAAATAGAAAAAAATAAAGATAAACAACCAATTGTTAAAAAAACCATGCGCCAAGAAAAAAAATGAACTATAATATTACTTATTAATCTTCCAAAAAAACCACCTATAGTGTTTCCACTAATATATAAACCAATACACAGAGGTAAAGAATTTATATCTACTTCTTCACTTAAATATAATATAGAAATAGATGTAACACCACTTAAGGAAAAACCAATAAAAGCACGAAGTATGACAACTTCTAACCAATTTTGAGAAAATGAGCAAAAAATTGTTAATACTGAAGCAATAAATAAAGATAAAGAGATAATTTTTCTCCGTCCAAATAAATTAGATAAAGGACTTATAAATAAGATTCCAAAAGCCATTGAAACTGTTGAAATAGATAAAGCCAAACTACTTTCAGAAGGAGTTAAAAAAAATTTTTTAGAAAATATTGGTAAAATAGGTTGTATAGAATATAAAATTGAAAAAGTAGAAAATCCTACAAAAAATAAAGATATAATCATTTTATAAAAATCTTTCGTACGATATTTTATATACTTATTTTGAAATAAATTTTTTATGTGATTATTTTTTTTTTTTATTAACATAATATAATAACTACCTTTTTTTTTATATTTTCTTTTAAAAATAACTATTATAAATTTTTAAACAATACATAAATCTAAAAAAATTTTTTTTATTTATAAAATAATTTAATAATAAACTAATCCATCATATATATGCTCTGCAGGACCACACATAAAAATACATTTTTCTTTTAAATCATAATTCACTTTTATATCTCCTCCTATCAAATGGACTTTGACATTATTTGATAATTTATTTTGTTTTACACCAATAGCTACAGCAGCACAAGCTCCACTTCCACATGCCTGAGTTTCTCCAACACCTCTTTCAAAAACTCGAAGAAAAATTTCATTTCTATTTAATATCTTCATAAAACCAACATTAACTTGTCTTGGAAATAAAGAAATATTCTGAAAAATAGAACCTATTTTTTTAACTTTAATTAAATCAATATCCTTTACAAGAATTACACAATGAGGATTTCCAATGGATACAGCTCCAAAAAAATATTTTTCAGAATTTATTTCTATAGAATATTTATTTTTTTTTTTTGGTGTTAATAATGGAATTTTATTTGGTTGAAATTCTGGAGTTCCCATATTTACTAATATATTTTCTTTGTCTTTTATTTTTAAAGTTAAAATTCTATTTTTTGTACTCACAATAATAGTTTTTTTATTTATAAATTTTTTATCAAATACAAATTTAGCGAAACATCTTGCTCCATTTCCACATTGTTCAACTTCACTTCCATTAGCGTTAAAAATTCGATAATGAAAATTTGTATTTTTAATTTTTGGACGTTCAATTATTAATAATTGATCAAAACCAATTCCTGTTCTACGATTAGAAAAATTTTGAATAATTTTTTTAGTAAAAAAAAAATTCTGAGTTAAAGTTTCTACTATCATAAAATCATTTTTCAAACCATGCATCTTAGAAAATTTTAATTGATTTTTATTTGAATTCATATTATATAAATTTATTATTAGTGTAAAAAATGTTTTAAAAAATTATTATATTTAAAAAAAATAAATTTAAAATTCAAGAAATTAATTATAAATATAAAAATTTTTTATAAATACGTTTATTAAAAATTTTTTAAAAAAAATGAAAAAATTAAAAAATGAACAAAAAAATTAAAAAAAAAAATAATATATTAAACTATCACAACGAATTTAATAAAATTATTATCAAATTAGAAAATTCTATAGATAATTACATGGGAAAAATAGATATAGACTATGAATCTAATCAACAAATAATGAAAATTAGTATAAATTCTATAAATGAAATTATTATTAATAAACAAGAATTTTTAAAACAAATTTGGGTTGCGACAAAATATAAAGGATATTACTTTAACTATTATAAAAATAAATGGTTCTGTAAAAGAAATAATTGTGAAATTTTTAATTTTTTTAAAAATTTTTTTATTAAAAAAATCGGAAAAAATATTTTATTCAATTTATAAAAAAATATTAAAAAATCAATAATTCGGCGAAAGAGGATTTGAACCTCTGACCTACTGGTCCCAAACCAGTTGCGCTACCAAGCTGCGCTATTCGCCGATTTTATATAAAAATTTTTTAAAAAAAATAAAAAAAAAATATAATTTTGGGTGGTTAATGGGGCTCGAACCCATGACAACTGGAATCACAATCCAGGACTCTACCAACTGAGCTATAACCACCAAATAAAATTTATTAAATTATTTTTATAAATATATTATAAATTTTAATATTTATCAATAAAAAAATTTATTTTAATTATGAATCTTAAAGGAATTTAATATATCTACTCTATTTTTTAAATATAGCAATCCATTAAAAAAAACTATAAATTTTTATTATTTTTTTGTTAAAACATAAAATATCACTTAAAAATTAATTTTTTAAAAAAATATTGGTTTAAAAGAATTAATATTTTTTATTAATTAAGAAATTTACTAATTATTATTTAAATATTTTTTTAAAAAAAAATTATGAACGTTTCATCATATCAAAAAATTCCACATTAGTATTAGTCATTGATAATTTATTAATTAAAAATTCCATAGCATCAATTTCAGACATTGGATGAATAATTTTTCTCAAAATCCACATTTTTTGTAATTCTTCTACAGACGTTAATAATTCTTCTTTTCTAGTTCCAGAACGATTATAATCAATAGCAGGAAAAACTCTTTTTTCTGCAATTTTTCTAGATAAAGGTAATTCCATATTTCCGGTTCCTTTAAACTCTTCATAAATAACTTCGTCCATTTTAGAACCAGTATCTACTAAAGCAGTTGCAATAATTGTTAAACTTCCTCCTTCTTTAACATTTCTAGCAGCTCCAAAAAAACGTTTTGGTCTATGTAAAGCATTTGCATCCACTCCACCTGTTAAAACTTTCCCAGAAGAAGGTACAACTGTATTATATGCTCGAGCTAATCTAGTAATTGAATCTAACAAAATTATCACATCTTTTTTATGTTCAACTAATCTCTTAGCTTTTTCAATAACCATTTCTGCAACTTGTACATGACGTGAAGCTGGTTCATCAAAAGTTGATGCAATAACTTCTCCATTAACTAATTTTTGCATTTCCGTTACTTCTTCTGGACGTTCATCAATTAGTAAAACCATTAACACACAATCTGGATAATTATAAGCAATACTTTGAGCAATATTCTGTAATAAAATTGTTTTTCCAGCCTTTGGAGGTGCTACGATTAAACCTCTTTGTCCTTTTCCAATAGGAGAAGCTAAATCTAAAACTCGAGCAGTTAAATCTTCTGTAGATCCATTACCTCTTTCCATTCTTAATCTAGAATTTGCATGAGAAGGTGTTAAATTTTCAAACAAAATTTTATTTCTAGAAGTTTCAGGTTTATCGTAATTTATTCTATTTACTTTTAATAAAGCAAAATATCTTTCTCCATCTTTTGGAGGTCTTATTTTTCCTGAAACTGTATCTCCTGTTCTTAAATTAAATCGACGTACTTGACTCGGAGAAACATATATGTCATCTGGACCAGCAAGATAAGAACTATCAGAAGATCTCAAAAATCCAAATCCATCTTGTAGTATTTCTAAGACTCCATTTCCAAAAATATTTTCTCCACTTTTTGCGTAATTTTTTAAAATAGTAAAAATAATATCTTGTTTCCTCATACGAGAAAGGTTTTCTAAACCCATGTTTTCGCCGAGTATAATTAATTTTGAAATAGATGTATTTTTAAGGGCGGTAAAATTCATAATAAGTTCTTAATAAAAATCAAAGGAATTGTTATTTTAAAAAAGTTTTTATTAAAAATAAATCAATTTAAAATAAAAACTTTAAAAATTTAAAAAAATAATTAAAAAATATTATTTTTTTTTTTTTTTTTTTTTTTTTTTTTTTTTTTTTTTTTTTTTTTTGATATATATAAAATTTTTAAAATTTTTTTTTTTATAAAAAAAATTATTTAATATGTTGATTTAAAAAAATTTTTAATTGTTCTTTTGAACAAGAACCTATATTTTTGGAAAGAATTTTATTATTTTTAAATAATATTAAAGTAGGTACACTTTGAATAGAATATTTTTTTGTAATATTTTTATTTTTTTCAATATCTAATTTTATAATATCTAATTTATTTTTATATTCATTAAAAATATCTTTTAATACTATAGATAAAACTTTACATGGAGCACACCAAACAGCCCAAAAATCTACTAAAATATATTTTTTATTATTTAAAATATATTTTTCAAAATCTTTTTCTGTTAAATCTTTTATTATTGTTTTCATTTATTAAATCTCTAAAATATTTTTATAAATATAAAAATTAAAAATTTTATTTTGTATATAAATAATTTTAAAAAAAAAAAAAAAAAAAAGAAATAAATTTCATTAAAATCTTTTTTTTTCTTATATTATATAAATAAATTCTTCTAATTAATAATTTATAATAAAAAATTATTATTAAAATAAAAAATATATTTAAAAAAAATAATATAAGAAAAAAAAATATAGATTTAAAACTTAAAATAAAATAAAAAAATCATTAATTACAAAAATTTTTTTTATAAATTAAATTTTATTCTTTTCATATCAATCATATACTTTCTTAAATCTCTTCCTACTTTTTCAATTGGATGATAATAAATTTTTTCATTAATTTTTTTTAAAGTAATATTATCAACTTTATTTGAAACCAAAATATTTCCTAAATCTCCATATTTTAATTTCAACATAAATTTTTTTAATAAAGGAATAGCATTTTTTGAAAACAAATAATTACCATATTCAGCAGTATCAGATATAACTAAATTCATTTCAAATAATTTTTTTCTCGCAATAGTATTTGCAATTAAAGGTAATTCATGTAAAGATTCATAATATGCAGATTCTTTACAAATACCTGATTCCACCATTGTTTCAAAAGATAATTCAATTCCTGCTTTTAACAGAGCAATCATAAAAATTCCATGTTCAAAATATTCTTCTTCTAAAATTTCTTTTGAACAAAATGGAGAATTTTCAAAACTTGAAAGTTTCGTTTTGTTTCTCCAAAAAATTAATTCTTTATCATTATTATTCCAATCTTTCATCATCCTTGATGAAAATTCTCCTGAAAGAATATCATCCATATGTTTTCTAAACAAAGGAGTAAAATTTTTCTTTAATTGTTGAGATAATTTATAAGCTCTAATTTTTGAATAATTTGATAATCTATTCATCATTAAAGTAATACCTCCATGTTTTAAAGACTCCGTCATAACCTCCCAACCATGTTGTATTAACTTACCAGAATATCCTGAATCATGACCTTCTTTTACAAGATATTTATAACACGCTATGGAACCAGCCTGTAATAATCCACATAATATTGTTTGTTCTCCCATGAGGTCAGATTTCACTTCAGCTGAAAAAGATGAATATAAAACTCCAGCTTTATGAGATCCAATAGAAAACGCCCATGCTTTGGCATATTCTAGACCATTGTTTAAAATATTGTTTTTTTTGTGTACAGAAATTAAAGCTGGAACTCCAAAACCTCTTTTAAATTCTTCACGAACTTCAGTTCCAGGACATTTTGGCGCAACCATGATAACAGTAATATCATCTCTAATAACAGTACCCATTTCTATGATATTAAAACCATGCGAATAACCTAAAACAGAATTTTTTTTCATTAACAATTGTAATTTTTTAACTACAGAATCATGTTGTTTATCTGGAGTTAAATTAATTACTAAATCAGCTTTTGGAACAATTTTTTCATATAAATCTACATGAAAATTATTATTTACAGCTCTTAACCAAGATTTGTTTTTTGTTTGTATACTTTTTTTTCTTAAAGCATAAGAAACATCTAATCCAGAATCTCTCATATTTAAACCTTGGTTTAAACCTTGAGCTCCACATCCTATTATAACAATTTTTTTATTTTTTAAAATTTTTAATCCATTTAAAAAATGTTCTTTTTTTATCAATTTACAGTTTTTTAACTCTTTAATTTTCTGACGAAAATTTAATGTATTAAAATAATTTAGCATATTTAAAATAGTCCTATTGATTGATAAAAAAAGTATATTCATTAATAATATAATTTTAAAAATATATATTTACAATTAATTTTTAAAAATTTTTTAACTTTTCCTTATCTTTAATTGCACCTTTATCTGCACTCATTGCAAAAACTGAATAAAATTTCAAAGCAGATGATATTTTACGTTTTCTATTGTTTGGAAAAAATGGATGTTTTTTTAATAATTCTTTTTTTATCCTATTTTTTATTTCCTTATTAGAAATTAATAATTTTAACGTTCTATTTTTGATATTTATATCTATTAAATCATTATCCTGTACCAATGCTATTAAACCTTTACTTGCAGCTTCTGGAGATATATGTCCTATAGACAACCCTGAAGTTCCTCCAGAAAATCTTCCATCAGTTATTAAAGCACAATATTTATCTAACCCAACAGATTTTAAGTAAGTTGTTGGATATAACATTTCTTGCATACCCGGACCACCTTTCGGTCCTTCATATCTTATAACAACAACATCTCCTTTTTTAATTTTTTTATTTAATATTGCAAATGATGCATCTTCTTGTGATTCAAAAACTTTTGCTGAACCTTGAAAATTATACATTTTTTTATCAATACTAGCAGTTTTTATGATACAACCATCAATTGCTAAATTTCCATATAAAACAGCTAATCCTCCATCTTTATTATAAGAATTTTTAATAGATCTTATACATCCATTTTTTCTATCTAAATCTAATTTTTTCCAACGAAAAGATTGAGAATACGGTTTAATTGTTCTTATTCCCATTGGGCCTGCTGAAAACATTTTTTTAATTTTTAAGTTATTAGTTCTAGAAATATCAAATTTTTTACATGTTTTCTCTAAAGATAAACCAAGAATATTTTTTATTTTTGAATTGACTAAACCTCCTTTATTCAGTTCAGACAATATAGATATTACTCCTCCAGCTCTATGAACATCCTCCATATGATAAATTGAAGTACTTGGAGAAACTTTACATAAATGAGGTATTTTTCTTGATAAAACATCTATATCATTCAAATTAAAATTTATTTTTCCTTCTTGAGCAGCTGCTAATAAATGCAAAACAGTATTAGTTGATCCACCCATTGCAATATCTAATGAAATAGCATTTTTAAAAGATTGTCTATTTGCAATATTACGCGGTAATATAGAATAATTATTTAAATTATAAAAACTTTTTGTTATTTTTACAATTAATTTTGCAGCATTTAAAAATAATTTTTTTCTATCTACATGTGTAGCTAATAAAGTACCGTTACCTGGAATTGCTAATCCTAAAGCTTCAATTAAACAATTCATAGAATTTGCAGTAAACATTCCAGAACAAGAACCACAGGTAGGACAAGCAGATTTTTCTATTTTATCTACTTCTAAATCAGAAAAATTAGAATTTTCACTGCTCATAATAGAATCTACTAAATCTAACTTAGAATTTTTTAAAAATTTACCTTTTAAATTAAGATTTTTACCAGCTTCCATTGGTCCACCGGACACAAAAACTGTTGGAATATTTAATCTCAAAGAAGACATTAACATACCAGGAGTAATTTTATCACAATTTGAGATACATATCATCGAATCTACACAATGTGCATTAATCATATATTCTATAGAATCTGCAATTAATTCACGTGATGGTAAAGAATATAACATTCCTGAATGTCCCATAGCAATTCCATCATCAATTGCAATTGTATTAAACTCCTTTGGAACTCCTCCTTCTTTATATATTTCTTTTGATATTAAATTTCCAACTTCTCTTAAATGAATATGACCTGGAACAAATTCTGTAAAAGAATTGACCACTGCTATTATAGGTTTTCCAAAATCTTCATCAGTCATTCCAGTAGCTCTCCATAAAGATCTTGCACCAGCCATATTTCTTCCATGAGTAGTTTTTCTAGAACGATATTCCGGCATAATTTCTATCCTATAAATTATATATTTAAATAAATTAATAAAAAATGTTTTTTTAAAAAAATATAAAAAATCTTAAATAAAAAATTAATTATAAAATTCGTTAATACTCTAAAAGAATTTAAATATTTTAATAATTAATTTTTTTTGTTATATATGAAAAAAAAATTAAATAAAAATATTTTACAAGGACGGAGGGATTTGAACCCCCAACAGTCGGTTTTGGAGACCGATGCTCTACCAATTGAACTACGCCCTTTTATTAATTTTATAATTAATTATACACGAAAAAAAAATTTTATAGAACAAATGATATAAAAAATTTTTGTAATATTATTAATAGAATATTTTTTTAATTTATCATAATAATATATTATACTAATAATTTAATAGTCAAATATTTATAAAAATATTTTATAAATTTATAAAAAAATAATTAAAAATATTAAAAAATTAGAATTTTTTAAAGAGTAAAAAAAAAAAATGAAACTTCCAATTTATTTAGATTATGCTTCTACAACTCCAACAGATCCTATTGTAGCAAAAAAAATGATGAAATACCTTACTATAGATGGAATATTTGGAAATTCTTCATCTAGATCACATAAATTTGGATGGACAGCAGAAGAACACATTAATATTTCAAGATTTGAAATAGCTAAAATAATTAATGCAGATCCTCGTGAAATTATTTTTACGTCAGGTGCAACAGAATCAAATAATTTATCAATTAAAGGAATTGCATCGTTTTATAAAAATAAAGGAAATCACATTATTACAAGTAAAACAGAACATAAATCAGTTTTAGATACATGTAGATACCTTGAAAGTAAAAAATTTAAAATAACATATCTCACTCCCAAAAAGAACGGATTAATAGATATTAATGAATTAAAAAAAAACATTACAAATAAAACAATATTAGTTTCAATTATGCACGTGAATAATGAAATAGGAGTTATACAAAATATCGAAAAAATATCAAAAATTTGTTTAAAAAAAAATGTTTTCTTTCATACAGATGCAACACAAAGTGTTGGTAAAATATCTATTGATGTAAAAAAAATTAAAATTGATTTATTATCTTTTTCAGCTCACAAAATTTATGGCCCAAAAGGAATAGGAGTACTATATATTAAAAGAAAACCTAGAATAAGAATATATCCACAAATTCATGGAGGAGGACATGAAAGAGGTATAAGATCAGGAACATTACCTACTCATCAAATTGTAGGAATGAGTGAAGCATGTAAAATTTCAAAAAAAAGACAAAAATTAGATTATTTAAGAATAACAAAATTAAGAGATATACTATGGAATGGATTATCACAAATTCAAGAAATTAATTTAAACAGTAATCTGGATTTAAAAATTTGTGTTCCACATATTATAAATGTTAGTTTTAACTATATTGAAGGAGAATCTTTAATTATGTCATTAAAAGAAATTGGAATATCATCTGGATCAGCATGTACATCTGCTAGTCTAGAACCTTCTTATGTATTGAAATCTCTAGGATTAAAAGACGAATTAGCTCATAGTTCAATAAGATTTTCAATCGGAAGATTTACAACAGAAAAAGATATCATTTTTACAATTAATTTAATAAAAAAATCTGTAAAAAAATTACGAAATTTATCTCCATTATGGGAAATGTTTCAAGACGGAATAAATCTAGATAAAGTTGTTTGGAAAATGTAAATAAAATTTTGATATTTTTTTATTAAAAATTAAATATATAAAAAATAAAAGGATAAATATGTCATATAGTAAAGAAGTTATCGATCATTATGAAAATCCAAGAAATGTAGGATCATTTTCTAATAAAAAAAGTAAAAAAATAGGAAATGGATTAGTTGGTGCCCCAGCATGTGGAGATGTAATGAAATTACAAATAAAGGTGAATAAAAAAGGAATTATCAAAGATGTTCGATTTAAAACATATGGGTGTGGTTCTGCAATTGCCTCCAGCTCATTAATAACAGAATGGATTAAAGGGAAATCTATTAATTCTGCAAGCAAAATAAAAAATCAAAAAATAGCAAAAAAATTAAGTTTACCTCCAGTTAAAATACATTGTTCAATTTTAGCAGAAAGTGCAATTAAAGAAGCAATTAAAGATTATAAAAAAAAAAATCAATTAAAATAAAATTTCTTTTTTTGTAAAAAATATGTATCAACAATATATGGACACTAAATGAATTATTTTAATTATTTTCAATTACCTATAAAATTTAATATAAAAAAAAAATATCTTTCTAAAAAATATTATTCTTTACAAAAAAAATACCATCCAGATTTTTATATAAATTGTTCAAAAAAAAAACAAAAAAAAATTTTAAAAAAATCAATTTATATTAATAAAAGCTATGAAACATTAAAAAATCCAATAAAAAGAATAAAATATATTTTAAAATTAAAAGGATATGATTTAGAAAATACAAATAATCAAAATAATTTAAATCAATCTTTTTTAAAAAAACAATATAAATATTTTAAAAAATTAGAAAAAATTAATATAAGTAAAAAAAAAATAAACAAAAAAAATAAATTTTATAAAAAAATAAAAAATAATTATAAAAAATATTTTAATAAAATAAAAGAACAAATTATAAAAAAATGTTGGAAAAAAACATTTTTAGAATTTCAAAAAATTATTTTTTTAAAAAAAATTATTAAAAAATTAAAAAAAAAAATGTAATCAAAATAAAATTTTTTTTTCACTAAAAAATTTTTATTCTATAAAATAAAAAAATAAATTATAAAAAAATATAATTAAATTTATTTTTTTTTAAAAATTAAAATTTTCCCTAATATAAAAAGAGCTTTTAAATATGCCAAAAATAAAATTTTTACCACATAAAAAATTATTACCTAAAGGTGGTACTTTTAATGCAAAAAAAGGAGAATCAATTTTAGATGTAGCTTTAAAAAATAAAATAAATATTGAGCATGCTTGTGAAAAATCATGCTCCTGTAGTACCTGTCATTGTATAATTTCAAAAGGATTCTTAACATTATCAAAAATAAAAGAAAAAGAAGAAGATGTTTTAGATAAAGCATGGGGATTAACCGAAAAAAGTAGATTATCATGTCAAGCAAAAATTGGTACATCAGATATAGAAGTTAAAATACCCTTATATACTTCAAATCATATTTAAAACAAAACACAGTAAATTCAAATTTTACTTTTATTTTTTTTTTAAAAATGGATTTTTGCTATTTTTGAATTCTAAAAATATTGGAGTACCAAAAATATTTAATTTTGAGGTAAAAAAATTATTTAAATATTTTTTATATGAATTAGATAAATCATTTAATTTATTTCCATGTATTATAATAATTGGTGGATTAATTCCACCAGAATGAGCATATTTTAACTTCGCTCTATTCTTTTTTAAAGAACATGCTGGTTTTTGTTTGTTAACAGCTTCATGTAAAATTTTTGTTAGTAATGAACTATTATATTTTTGTGTAGTTGAAAAATAAATTTTTTTAATTAATTTTAAAATAATAAATCTAATATTTTTAGTATATAAAAAAGATAAAAATTTATATTCTATATTTTTAATAAAACGAAAACGAAAATAAAAAATTTTTTTAAAATAAATTTTTTCAGATTTTTTTAATAAATCCCATTTATTAATTAAAATTATCATAGAACATTTATTTTTAAATATTAAATTTGATAAAACTAAATCTTGATTTGAAATAATTTTTTCTGATGCATCTAATACTAAAATTGATAAATCAACTTTTGTTAATGTTTTAATTGATTTTATAATAAATTTTCTTTCAACAATATTTTTAATTTTAGATTTTTTTCTTATTCCCAAAGTATCAAAAAATTCATATTCTATATCATTATATATAGTTGAAACTAAAACCGTATCCCGTGTAGTTCCAGAAATATTTGAAGTTATTAATCTTTTTTGATCTTGCATTAAAAAATTAATTAAAGTAGATTTTCCGGAATTCGGTCTTCCAATAATAGATATTTTAATTTTTTTTCTATCTTTTTTAAAATATTTTTTATTAAACTTTAATTTTAATTTTTTATTTTTTTTAATTAATTGAAAAATTTTTTTTTTTAAAAAATTTATATCTTTTGAATTTATAGCAGATATTCTATAAATTTCTTTTATTCCAAAATTATAAAATTCATTTAAAAAATCAAAATTTTGAATTTGATCAATTTTATTAATAATTAAAATTATTTTTTTATTTTTTTTTTTTAAAAACCTACAAATTTCTTGATTTAAATCTGTAAAACCATTTTTTGCATTAACAATAAAAAATATAATATCAGACTCTTTTATAGCTAAAACGATCTGTAAAAAAATTTCTTTTTCAAATTTGTTTTTAGGAGTACAAAAACCAGCAGTATCAATAACATTAATAATTTTATTATCTAATAAAAAAAAACTTTTTTGTCTATCTCTAGTCAAACCCTTTTTATATTTTTTTAAAACTAAAGATTTTTTTTTTTTAATTAAACTATTAAATAGTGTAGATTTTCCTACATTTTTACAACCAATAAGAGAAATAGTTAAATTCATTAATTAACCTAATCAAAAATTTTTTATTAAATAAATTTATTTGAAAAAAAATATTTATATTTTATATAAAAAAAAGAAAAACATTTAAGATTTTTTTTTTTCATTTTCTATTTTTTTAAGAATTTTATTTTTATATGAAATAGAAAAATTCATCCATGGATAATCTTTTATTTGATTTAAATAATAAATAGCTAAATCATATTTTTTCATATTAAAATAAATTCTATACATTCTAAAATTTAAAATATTATTAATAAAATTATTTTTTTTAAGATATTTATTATTTTCAAAATTTTTTAATATGAAATTTAAATCATTTTTTTTTAAATTTTTTTTTAAATATTTTAATAAACATAAATATTTATACATACCTTTATTTTTTAAATAAAAATATTTTAAATTTTTTTTACTTGCATAATCTGTAAAATTTTTATATGTAATAAAATCAATTTCATTTTTCTTATTAATAAAAATAATATTTTTTAAAAAAAAAAGACTTATTAAAACTAATATAAAAAAAAAAAAAATTGAAAAATTTTTTATTTTTTTTATTTTTTTATAATTCATAATAAAATTTTTTATCCTTTTTTTTAATTTTTTTTATATATAAATAATAATATATCTTTTTAAAACAAAATCAATGTTTTTTTTTAAAAAAATTCTTAAAAAACAACATATGAACAATTTATAGACATAATTTTTAGACAAAAAAAACCATATTTTAAAAAAAAAAATTAAATTATTTAAGACAAAATTTGAATAACTTATAATAATTCTTTATTTTTTTATTATTTATATCTTTTATCTTTTATTTATTTATTTTCTTTTGTTCTTTTATTTCTTTTATTTTTTATATCTTTTTATTCTTTAAAAAGTAGATTAATTCTTTTATAATTAAATATATTATTAATAAAATGAGTTACTAAAAAGTATGAGTTTATTAGAATATAATTATGATGTAATTGTTATTGGAGGCGGTCATGCTGGTATTGAAGCATGTTTAGCTTCTTCCAGACTTGGATGTAGAACTCTTTTATTAACGCAAAGTATTAAAAATTTGGGTTTTTTATCTTGTAATCCAGCAATTGGAGGAATAGGAAAAAGTCATCTTGTAAAAGAAATTGATGCGTTAGGTGGATTTATGGGGATTTTTTCTGATAAATCTGGTATACAATTTAGAGTATTAAATTCTAAAAAAGGTCCAGCTGTACGTTCTACTAGAGTGCAATTAGATAGAAATATTTATTCTTCTGTTGTAAAAAAATATTTATTTTCTCAAAAGAGATTATTTATTTTACAACAAGAAGTTGTTGATTTTATTATAAAAAATCATACAATTATTGGTGTATTAACATTAGAAAAATTAAAATTTTATTCAAAATCTATTATTTTGACTACTGGAACTTTTTTAAATGGAAAAATTTATATAGGAAAAAAAAAAATTATAGGGGGGAGATTACATGACAAATCATCAATATTACTTTCTAAAAAATTAAAAAGTTTGCCATTTACAATAAAACGTCTTAAAACAGGTACTCCTCCAAGAATATGTAGAAAAAGTATTGATTTTACAAATTTAGAAGAACAAATTGGAGATTTTCCTACTCCTTTTTTTTCATTTTTAAGTTTTAAAAATAAATTATTAAAACAACTTTCTTGTTATATAACTTACACAAATTCTAATACACATAAAATTATTCATGATAATTTAAAATTTAGTGCAGTTTATTCTGGAAAAATTAAAGGTATTGGACCGCGTTATTGTCCTTCAATAGAAGATAAAATTAAAAAATTTCCTGATCGTTCCAGACATCAAATTTTTTTAGAACCAGAAAGTTTAGAAAACAAAATAATTTACCCAAATGGTATTTCTACTAGTTTACCTATCAAGATTCAAATGAAATTTTTAAAAACTATTAAAGGATTTCAGAATTTAAAGATTTTACAACCAGGATATGCTGTTGAGTATGATTATTTTGATCCAAAAGATTTAAAATTAACTTTAGAATCAAAATTTTTTCCTGGATTTTTTCTTGCTGGACAAATAAATGGAACTACTGGTTATGAAGAAGCAGCTGCTCAAGGTATAATTTCTGGAATTAATGCAGCACTTTATTCTTTAGGAAAAAAATCTTGGTATCCTAGACGAGATCAGTCATATATTGGAGTTTTAATTGATGATTTATGTACTAAAGGAATTACTGAACCTTATAGAATGTTTACTTCTAGAGCAGAATATAGATTATTGCTTCGAGAAGACAATGCTGATTTAAGATTAACAAAAATTGGGAGAAAATTAGGTTTAGTTAAAAATTTTAGATGGATGCGTTATATTCAAAAATTAAATAATATTAAAAATGAAAAAAAATTTATAAAATCTTTTAAAATTGAACCTAATTCTTTTTTTTCGAAAAAAATTAATAAATTTTTATCAAATCCAATTATTTCTAAAACTAATTTATATAAAATTCTTATGAGACCTGAAATTAATATTGATCAATTAATTAAATTAGGTATTTATCAATCTCATATTTCATTTGATTATGAAGTTTTAAAACAAATTGAGATACAATTAAAATATAAAGGTTACATTTTACGTCAAAATAAAGAAATAAAAAATCATTTAAAAAATGAAAATAAATTATTACCTATGGATATAGATTATAATTCTGTGTATGGATTATCAACAGAAGTTATAAAAATTTTAAATTATTATCATCCTTTTTCTATTGGACAAGCATCACGAATTTCTGGAATTACTCCTGCAGCAATTTCAATACTTTTAATTTATCTAAAAAAAAAAAATATTAAAAAAAATAAATTATTTTAGAAAAAATAGTATATAGTGTATATTAAAAATCACTTAACAAAAAAACTTTAAATTTTAAGTTTGATTTATTAATAAATAATTTATATTTTACTAAGTATTTTTTAAAAAATATTTTAAAAAATTTATTTTTTAAATATTTTTTATTTTTAAAAAATTTTTTATAGGGTCAGAGAATTGTAATGTTTTCTAAAATTATATTTAATCCAAAAGAATATATAAGTCATCATTTAAAAAATTTTCAATTAGATTTAAAAACATTTAAATTTTTAAATGTGCAAGATATAAGTAATAATTTTTTTATTTTAAATTGTGATTCTATTTTTTTTTCATTGTTTTTGGGTTTTTTTTTCTTATTTTTTTTTTATATAATTTCAAAAAATTTAACTCTAGGTGTGCCAGGAAAATTACAGTCTATTGTTGAGATTTCTTTTAATTTTATTAATAAAAATGTAAAAGAATTATATCCTCATACTAAAAATAATTTTATTGCTCCTTTATCTTTAACTATTTTTATTTGGATATTTTTAATGAATTTAATGGATTTAATACCAGTAGATTTTTTTCCTTATTTTTTTAATTATTTTTTTCATATTTCTCATGTTAAAGTTGTACCATCTACAGATTTAAATACTGTTTTTGCTTTATCTTTTGGTGTATTTTTTTTAATTTTATTTTATAATATTTTAAGTAAAGGAATTTTTGGATTTTTACAAAGTTTGTTTTGTCAACCTTTTAATAATGTTTTTTTATATTTTTTTAATTTTTTTATAGAATTTATTTCTCTTGTTTCTAAGCCAATTTCATTAGGTTTGCGTCTTTTTGGAAATATGTATTCTGGAGAAATAATTTTTTTATTAATTTCTGCTTTTCTTCCTTGGTGGATTCAATGGATTTTGAATGTTCCATGGGCTATCTTCCATATTTTAATAATTTTTTTACAAGCTTTTATTTTTATGGTTTTGACAATTGTTTATATTTCTACTGCTATAGAAAAACATTAAATAATTTATAATTTTATAGAAATTTAGAGGTTTTAAATGGGAAATGTTGATATAAGTTTTATTTATCTTGCAGCGGCTATTATGATTGGTTTAGGTGCCATTGGAGCGGCTATTGGTATTGGTATTTTAGGAGGAAAATTTTTAGAAGGAGCAGCAAGACAACCAGATTCTATTCCAGTTTTAAGATCTCAATTTTTTGTTGTAATGGGTTTAGTTGATGCAATTCCTATGATAACTGTTGGATTAGGTTTATATATGATTTTTGGAATTTCTTAATTTATTAAGAAAATTTTTTAAAATTTATATTTTTTAAAAATTTTATATATATTTTATTAATAGTTTTAATTTTATAGATTTATGTTTATATTAGGAAAAGTTATAATTTATGAATATTAATGCAACAATTTTTGGACAATTTTTATCTTTTATGCTATTTGTATTTTTTTGTATGAAATTTATTTGGCCTCCTATAATGAAAGTTATAAAAAAAAGACAAAAAAAAGTTTATCAATCAATACTTTCAGTTCAAAAAGCTAAAAAAAAACTTCTTTTAATTAATAAAAAAATTTCTAAAAAAATTATTTATTTAAAAAATAAATCTATAGAAATACTTAAAAAAGAAAATTATAAAAAAAATTTAATAATAAAAGAATCTATTAAACAAGCTTTATTTGAAAAAAATAAAATCATTAAACGTACTACTGAAGAATTATTAATAAAATATCAAAAAGAAAAAAAAAAATTAAAAAAAATTTCAGTATTTTTAGCAATTCAAATTTCTGAAAAAATTCTTCGTGAAAAATTATCAAAAAATTATATAAATAAAATAATCAATGAATTTAATTTAAATTTTAAAGGTTTTTAGTTATGATTTTTGAAAAAAATTTAGTTAATAATTATGCTAAATCTGTTTTTTATGTTGCTGTTAACAAAAATAGTATAAATCGTTGGAAAAAATTTTTAAAGATCTTGGGGTATTTATCAATTCAAAAAAAGTTAAAAATTTTATGTTTTAGAAATTTTAATTCAGACAAATTATATAAAATTTTATTTTTTTTTTTAAATGAATTAAATATGAATGATTATGAAAAAAATTTTTTAAAAATAATATGTCAAAATAATAGATTTTTTTTATTATTTAAAATTTTTAAAAAATATAAAAAAATTTATAAAAAATATAAAAATGTTACTGATGTTATTTTAAAAATTTCTCATAATATTAATTCAATACAAAAAAATATTATTATTAATTCTTTAGAAAAAATTTTTATGAAAAAAATTAATTTAAAAATTTTTAAAAAAAAAAAATTAATTGGAGGCTTTGTAATTTCAATTAATGGAAGAGTGATTGATTATTCTGTTAAAAATTATTTAAAATCTTTAAAATATTTTATACAAACATAAGAGAAATAAAAATGCAGATAAATTCTGTAGAGATTAGTGAAATTTTAAAAAAAAAAATTTTAGATTTTAATTTTCAAAAAAATATTTATAGTGAAGGTAAAATTGTTTCTGTTATGGATGGTATTATAAAAATTAATGGTTTATATGATGCTATGTATGGAGAACTTTTGAAGTTATCGAAAGATATATATGCAATTGTTTTAAATTTAGAAAAAAATTTTGTCGGTGCTGTTGTTATAGGAAGTTTTGCAAACATTTATGAAGGAATGAAAATTAGATGTACAGGACAAATTTTAGAAATTCCAGTTGGTAAGAATTTTTTAGGAAGAGTTATAAATCCTCTTGGGGTTCCTATTGATGGAAAAGGAGATATTATAAATAATGGACATTTAAAAATAGAAAATCAAGCACCGGATGTAATAGATAGACAATTAATTAATGAGCCAATTCAAACTGGTTATTTGTCAATTGATTCAATGATACCTATTGGAAAAGGACAAAGAGAATTAATAATTGGAGATAGACAAACTGGTAAAACTTCTTTAGCTATTGATACGATTATTAATCAAAAAAATTTTGGTGTAAAATCGATTTATGTTTCTATTGGTCAAAAAATGTCTACTGTTTTAAATGTTGTTAATATTTTAGATGATCATAATGCTTTACAGAATACAGTTATTGTTGTAGCTTCTGCATCTGATTCAGCTTCTTTACAATATTTAGCTCCATATTCTGGATGTTCTATGGGAGAATTTTTTAGAGATAAAGGAGAAGATGTTTTAATTGTATATGATGATCTATCAAAACATGCAATATCTTATAGACAAATTTCTCTGTTATTAAAAAGACCTCCTGGTAGAGAAGCATATCCTGGAGATATTTTTTATTTACATTCAAGATTGTTAGAAAGATCTTCAAAAGTTAATAAAAATTACATTTTAAAAAAAACTAAAAATTCAGTTGTTAATAAAACGGGTTCTTTAACTGCTTTACCAATTATAGAAACACAATTGGGGGATGTATCTTCTTTTATTCCGACAAATATTATTTCAATTACAGATGGACAATTATTTTTGGAATCAAATTTATTTTGTTTAGGAATTAGACCTGCTGTAAATTTTGGAATTTCTGTATCTCGAGTAGGAAGTTCAGCTCAAACACATATTATAAAAAAATTGTCATCTGGAATTCGATCTATTATTGCTCAATATAAAGAATTAGAAGGATTTTCTCAATTTTCTTCAGATTTAGATTTAGAAACTCAAAATCAATTAAACTTTGGTCGTAAAATAATTGAATTATTAAAACAGGAACAATATGAACCTTTATCAATTTCTGATCAATCTATTTTATTATTTTCTATTAAAAGTAAATTTTTAAATAAAATTAAATTAAGAAATATTATATCTTTTAAACAAAATATTATTAATTATTTTAAAAAAAATTTTATTGTTTTATATAAAAAGATTAATAAATTTAAAAAATATACTTATGATATAAAAATTGCATTTAAAAAATTATTGAATTCTTTTCAAAAAGAAAATTTATAATGTAATTAAAATTTTTTTAAAAATAAGGTTTTGTTTAAAATGATTAATAAAAAAAGTATAAAAAATAAAATTGTTAGTTTTTCAGGTGTTAAGAAAATTACTAAAGCTATGGAAATGATTTCTATTATTAAAATGAAAAAATTAGAATTTAAAAAAAAACAAATTTTTCCATATTTAAATATTTTAAAAAAAATTACAAAAAATTTAATTTTTTTATCACAGATTAAAAAACAAAAAAATATTTTTTTATGTAAAAAAAAAAAAATAAATAAAGTCATTATTATTGTAGTTTTAACTAGTAAAGGTTTATGTGGAAGTTTAAATAATAATTTATTTAAATTTATTTTTCCTTATTTAAAAAATTTTTTATTTAAAAAAATTTCTTATGAATTAATAATTTTTGGAAAAAAAGAAAATAATTTTTTAAATCAATTTAAAAAAAAAATTAGAATTTATAATTGTAATATTTTTAAGAAATCTTTTTCTAAAAATATTTTTAAAATTTCTAATATTTTATTTAAAGATTATAAATTAAAAATTTTTGATAAAGTTTTTATAGTATTTAATAAGTTTGTTAATAAAATTAAGTATAAACCAGTTTTTAAACAGTTACTTCCTATTACTATGAATATAAAAAAAAATTTTTATAAAAATAATTGGGATTATATTTATGAATCAAATTCAATTTTATTATTAGAGAAAATTTTTAAGAAGTATTTTAAAATTACGATTTATAATAGTTTTTTAGAAAATTTAGTTAGTGAGTATTCTTCACGAATAATTTCTATGAAAAATGCTTCTGAAAATAGTTTTGATTTAATTCAAGAATTACAAATAATTTATAACAAAGCTCGGCAAGATAGTATTACGCAAGAATTAATTGAGATAATTTCAGGAGCATCTGTTATTTAATGGATTTAGATATATGAGGTTTTACATATGTTTGTTGGAAAAATTGTTCAAATTATAGGCCCGATTATTGATGTAAAATTTTCTAAAGGAAAGTTACCAAAAATTTATCATATTCTAGAAGTTAAAAAAAAATCTCATTCATTAATTTTAGAAGTTCAGCAACATATTGGATCTAAAATTGTTAGAACTATTGCTATGGGTGTAGTTGATGGCATTAAAAGAGGAGAAAAAGTTTTTAATTTAAAGCATTGTATTAAAGTACCTGTTGGAAAATATACTTTAGGACGCATTATGAATGTTTTAGGAGAACCTATCGATAATAAAGGTCCTATTTTTACTAAAGAAAATATTATGAATTCTGAATATTCTGAAATTTATAGAAATCCTCCTACATATGAAGAACAATCTCATACAAATGAAATATTAGAAACAGGAATTAAAGTTATTGATTTAATTTGTCCTTTTTCTAAAGGTGGAAAGGTTGGTTTATTTGGAGGTGCTGGAGTTGGGAAAACAGTAAACATGATGGAACTAATTAGAAATATTGCAATTGAACATAAAGGATATTCTGTATTTACAGGTGTAGGTGAACGAGTAAGAGAAGGAAATGATTTTTATAATGAAATGAAGGATTCTAAAGTTTTAGATAAAGTTTCATTAGTGTATGGACAAATGAACGAGCCTCCTGGTAATAGATTTAGAGTTGCTTTTACAGGATTAACCATTGCAGAAAAGTTTCGTGATGAAGGAAAAGATGTTTTATTATTTATAGATAATATATATAGATATATTTTAGCTGGAACAGAAGTTTCTTCGTTACTTGGAAGAATGCCATCTGCAGTTGGTTATCAACCTACTCTTTCTGAAGAGATGGGTATTTTACAGGAACGGATAACATCTACTAAATCTGGATCAATTACTTCTATACAGGCTGTTTATATTCCTGCAGATGATTTAACTGATCCTTCTCCTGTCGCAACTTTTTCTCATTTAAATTCTATAATTACTTTAAGTAGAAAAATTTCTTCTTTAGGGATATATCCTGCTGTAGATCCATTAAATTCATCTAGTATTAATTTAAATCCAGTAATAGTAGGTTCAGAACATTACGATGTTTCAAGAAGAGTTCAATTAATTTTACAAAAATATGAAGATTTAAAAGATATTATTTCAATTTTAGGGATGGATGAATTATCTGAAGAAGATAAATTATTAGTAGAAAGAGCTAGAAAAATTGAAAAGTTTTTGTCTCAACCGTTTTTTGTAGCAGAAATTTTTACAGGTATTCCAGGAAAATATGTGAATTTAAATGATACTATCATAGGATTTAAAGAAATATTGAATGGAAAATATGATTATATACCAGAAAGGTTTTTTTATATGATTGGTTCTATTAATGAAGCAGTGAAGAATTTTAAAATTGATAATAAAAGTTAATTTAAGAAATTTTAGGATATACAAATTATGTATTTTTTTCTTAATATTGTAAGTTTAAAAAAAAAAATTTTTTCTAAAAAAGTTAAAAGCGTTAAATTTCCAGGGATTTATGGAGATTTAAGTGTTTTTTTAAATCATTCTCCATTATTAACTTTTATTAGATCTGGATCGATTGATATAAAATTAAAGAATGGAAATATAGAATATATTTATGTTTCTAAAGGAATTTTAGAAGTTCAACCAAAAATTACAAATGTATTAGCAAATTATGCCATTAATTCAAAAAATTTAAACAATATTGATTTAATTAATAAAAAAAATAAGATTGAATCTTGTTATAAAAAAATTAAAGATTTTGATTGTAGTTATCAAATAAAAAAAAAATATAATAATATTTTAAAAAAAATTTTTTTTCTTAAAAATATAAAAAAAAAATAATTTACTTGTTTAATATATTTAATTATATATTTAGCGGTTTTTTATTTTATTTTTTTTTTATTATAATGATTTTTTTTAAAAAAAATTTTTTATTAACTTATTTTTATTTCGATTATTTATTTTTTTTTTTTTTTTTTTTTTTTTTTTTTTTTTTTTTTTTTTTTTTTTTTTTTTTGTTTTTTTTATCCGCTATTTTTTTTTAAAAATCTATATTTTCTGCTAGTAACGCGTTTTTTTGAATAAATTTTTTTCTTGGTTCAACAGAATCTCCCATTAAAATACTAAATAATTTATTTGCTTTTTTCGCATCTTTTATTTTTACCTGAATCATTCTTCTGGTTTCTGGATTCATAGTTGTATGCCATAATTGAGATGGATTCATTTCTCCTAATCCTTTATAACGTTGTATAAAAATTCTTTTATGAGATTTTTTCATTATCCAATATAAAGTTTTTTTTAAACATTTAAATTGAATTGTTTTTTTATAATTTTTTTTAATTATTTTTGTTTTATTTTTTTTAAAAAAAATAATTTTTTTTTGAATTTTTTTTATTTTATTATAAATTTTATTTTTAAAAAATTTATATGTAAGACAGTATTTTTTTACATATCCATACATTTTTATATATATATATAAATTAAAATATTTTATTTCATTATTTTTTTTAATTTTATATGAATATATTTCATGATTTTTTGATTTTGAATTAAGTTTATTAATTAAAAAAATTAACCAATCTTTTATCCTTTTTTTATTTTTTAAATTTTTTAATATATAATGTTTAACTAGTTCATTTAATATTTTTTTGAAATGAAGTGAATATTTTTTTTTAATTAAGTTTTTTATTTTTATATAATCATATATTATTTTTTTAAATTTTTTATAATCTTTAGATAAAAATTTAATTTTTTTACTTACAATTTTAATATTTTTTAAGGCTATTTTAATTTGATATTTTTTCATTGAAAGATAATTTTTTATATATTTTTCTTTTTTACCTTGTTGAATTTTATATAAAGGTGGTTGTGCAATATATACATGTCCTTTCTCAATAATTTCTGGCATGTATCGATAAAAAAAAGTTAATAGTAATGTTCTTATATGGGATCCATCTGTATCTGCATCTGTCATAATTATAATACTATGATATCGCAGTTTTTTTAAATCATAATTTTCTTTTCCTATTCCGCATCCAAGAGCTGTAATTATTGATGTGACTTCTTGAGAGGAAAGCATTTTTTCAAATGTTGATTTTTCTACATTTAATATTTTTCCTTTTAATGGTAGTATAGCTTGATTTTTTCTATTTCGCCCTTGTTTTGCAGACCCTCCAGCAGAGTCTCCTTCTACTAAATATATTTCAGAGAACATTGGATTTTTTTCTTGACAATCAGATAGTTTACCAGGTAATCCTGATAATTCTAAAGCACTTTTTTTTTTTGTAATTTCTCGTGCTCGTTTAGCAGCTTCTCGTGCTGTAGCTGATTCGATAATTTTATTAATAATTATTTTTGTATCATGTGGATTTTCTAATAAAAAGTCTAATAAATGTTCATGTATTAAAGATTCAATCACTGGTTTTACTTCTGAAGAAACTAATTTTTCTTTTGTTTGAGAAGAAAATTTTGGATCGTTTATTTTTATTGAAACAATTGCAATTAAACCTTCTCGAACATCATCTCCTATTATGTTTACTTTATTTTTTTTTTGAATTTTTTCTTTATCAATATAGTTATTTATTGTTCTTGTAAGAGCTGATTTAAATCCAGATAAATGACTTCCTCCTTCTTTTTGAGGTATATTATTTGTATAACAAAGAATTGTTTCTTTGAAAGAATTGTTCCATTGCATAGATAATTCTACTGATACAGATTTTTTTTTTGAAATAAAATATAAATTTTTAGGATTTAAAAATTTTTTATTTTTATTAATATATTTAATAAATTCTTTTATTCCACCTTTATGATAGTATTTTTTTTTATTTTTTTTAATATTATTAATTAGTGTAATAGAAATATTTGGATTTAAAAAAGATAGTTCTTTCAACCTATGAGAAATAATTTTATGTTCAAATTTTATTATATTATTAAAAATTTTAGAATTTGGCCAAAATCTTATTTTGGTTCCAGTATTTTTACTTTTTCCTACAATTAATAATTCACTTTTTTTGTTACCATGAGAATAATATTGTTGATATATTTTTTTATTTCTAAAAATTATTAATTTTAATTTTTTAGATAATGCATTTACAACAGAGATTCCAACACCATGTAATCCTCCAGAAATTTTATAAGAATAATCATCAAATTTTCCTCCAGCATGAAGCATAGTCATAATAACTTCTGATGCAGGTATTCCTTCTTCAGGATGAATATCAACAGGTATTCCTCTTCCATTATCTTCTACTGAAATTGAATTATCTTCATGGATAGATACAATAATTTTATTACAGTATCCAGCAAGAGCTTCATCAATTGAATTGTCAACTACTTCGAAAACCATATGATGTAAACCAGTTCCATCATCTGTATCTCCTATATACATTCCTGGGCGTCTTCGTACTGCTTCTAATCCTTTTAATATTTTTATATTTGATGAATTATAATTATTTTGCATTTTTTCTCTTTTTGTATATTTTTAAAATTTTTTTAGAAACATATATTTAAACATATAAATTTTATGTTTCAAAATTTTTTTGTTAAAGATATAATGGTAAAATTATATATTTTAGTTCTTTTTTTTCTGGGACTTCAATTTGTAAATATTTAATTTTTTTATCTAATATAAAATAAATAAAATCATATTTCAGGATTTTTAAGATATCTAATAAATAGTTTATATTAACTGATATTTTTATTTTTTTTTTATAATTATATTCTGTTTTAAATTTGTATTTTGCTTGTTCTTCTTGATTATGTGAAATAATTGTACATTTTTTATTTTTAAATATCAGAAAAATACCTTTAATTTGTTCATGAACTAAAATAGATACGTGAGATAAAGATTTTTTTAATAAATTTGTGTTAATTTTTATTTTATATTTTTTTTTTTTTATCAAGATATGTTTTAAATCTGGAAAATTACTGTTTATAAGTTTTGATGTAAATATAATATTTTTTAAATAAAATTGAATATTGTTTTTGTTATATAAAATCTTTATGTTCTTTTTTTTGTTTGTAAGTATTTTATTTAATTCTATAACTGTTTTTCTAGGTAATATTATTGATAATTTATTAAAAATTTTTTTTTTGTATTTTTTTTTAAAAATAGCCATTCTATGTCCATTAGTTGCAATGGATTTCATATATTTTTTTTTAAATTCTATAAACACTCCATTTAGATAAGATCTGATATCTTGAGTAGACATTGAAAAATAAGTATATTTTAACATATTTTTTAAAATGTTTTGTTTTATATAAATTTTCTTTTGGTATTCAATTTTTTTAAAGTATGGAAATTTTTTTTCAGAAATAGTTAATAAAGAAAATTTACTATTTTTTGAAGTTATATAAAGTTTTTTATTAATTAATTCGATATATATTAAAGATTTTTTTGAAATTATTCTAAAAATTTCAAGTATTTTTCTTCCAGATACAGTTATTTTTCCTGGTGTACATTTATAATTATTTGAAATTTTATAAATTATTTCTATTTCTGTATTTGTACTAATTAATAAAATATAAAATTTTGTTATTTTAATTAAAATATTTCCTAGGATTTCATTAGGGTTATTTTTTATTAATATAGAACTAATTTTTTGCAATGGTTGAATAATATTTTTTTGCTCAACTATACATTTCATTTTTTTTATTCAGAAATTTTTTTAAGTAAGTTATAATAATCTTTTTTAATTTTTGGATTATTATTACATAGGGTTTTTATTTTTTTACATGAATATATCACAGTAGTATGACTTTTTTTATTGAAATATTCTCCTATTTCTTTTAAACTTTTTGTTGTTAATTTTCTTGAAATTTTTATAGCTATTTGTCGTGGAAGAATTATTGAAAGAGATTTTTTTTTTGATAATAATTCTGATAATTTGATATTATAATAATCTGATACTACTTTTTGTATTTTATTTATAGTAATTTTTTTTTTTTTTGCAAAAAATAAATCTTTTAGAGTTTTTTTAACAAAATTTAGAGTAATATTTTTTTTTTTTTTTAGTAAAGCATTTGCTTTTATTTTATTTATGGCGCCTTCTAATTCTCGAATATTTGAATTTAATTTTTTAGCTATAAAAAAAATTATTTTATTTTTTAAATATATATTTTTTTTTAATGATTTTTTTAATAAAATAGAAATTCTTGTTTTAATTTTTGGTGGTTTAATACAAATACTTAATCCGCAATCTAATCTAGATTTTAATCTATTTTTTATACCTTTTATTGAAATGGGGTAACAGTTTGAAGTTAATACTATTTGTTTTTTTTTTTTTATTAAATCATTAAATGTATGGAAAAATTCTTCTTGCGATCTTTTTTTATTTGAAAAAAATTGAATATCATCTATTAATAAAATATTTGCAGATCTATAGTATTTCTTAAATTCATCAATAGAGTTATTTTTTAAAGATTTTACCATATTTCGTACAAAATGTTCTGAATTAATATAAATTATTTTTGTATTTTTTTTGTTTTTAATAACAAAATTTTTGATAGCGTAAAGTAAATGTGTTTTTCCTAATCCTGTATTTCCATATAAAAACAATGGATTATAAAATTTTCCTGGGTGTTTAGCTACTAAATAAGCTGATTTGTATGCTAATTTATTAGATTTACCGGTAATAAAATTTTTAAAATTATATATTTTTTTATAAATATTATGACATTTTTTTTTTTTATAAATTTGTTTATATAAGTATATATTTTTATTTTTATTTTTTTTTTTAATTGCTAGTTTAATTTTTAGAGATTTATTTCCATGATAATAATTTAATAATTTTTTAATTTTTTTAAAGTATTTTTCTTTGATCCAATATAAAGTAAATTTGTTTGGTGTATAAAGAATAATTTTTGAGTTTTCAATTTTTAGTTTTAATGGATATATCCACATACTAAATTCGTTTATTGATAATTTTTTTTTAAAATAATTTAAACATTTTTTCCATACTAACAAAAACATTTCTTAGACTCCAATATTTGTAAAAATATTTTATATTTTATTTTCAATAAAGATTTAAAATATGTTAACTTATTTTATATAGATCAAAATATAAATACTTTTAATATTAATATTTGTTATTAAATAAAGTAAATTTTTATTTTTTATATGTTGTAAAATATAAATATTAAAAAAATAATTTTTAAAACAGATGTTATTGTTTTTATATTCAATTTATTTAGGTTTAATAATTATGAAAAGAACTTTTCAACCATCTATTTTAAAAAGAAATAGAAGACATGGATTTCGAGCACGAATGTCAACAAAAAATGGTCGTCTTATTTTATCTCGTAGACGTGCTAAAAAAAAGTATTTTTTAACAATTTCATCTAAATAATTATATTAATGGTGATTAAATATTCTTTAAAGAAAAATTTTCGTTTATTAACTTCTATGCAGTATAAATTTGTATTGAAAAATTCGTATAAAGTACAATTTCATGAAATAATTATATTAGGACGAGTTAATAATTTTAATTATCCTAGATTAGGAATTTCTATTTCAAAAAAAAATGTAAAAAATTCTGTTGAAAGAAATTATATTAAAAGATTAGTAAGAGAATTTTTTAGAATTCATAAAAATAATTTACTTTTAATGGATTATGTAGTTATTGTTAAAAAAAAAATATTTAGAAATCAAAATCGTATTTTTTTAAATAAATTAAAATATTTATGGTCTAGATATTTTTTTAATTTAAAAAATTAAATTATTATTGAAATTTAATAAATTTTTAAATATTGAAAATTAGATTAAAATTTTTCATTTTTTTTAATCTAATTTTTTATAAATTCAAAAATTTTTATGAAATTTAAATTTTTTCATTTACTGAATAAAAATGAATAAAGAGAATAAAAATGTATTTAAAACGTAATTTTTTTATTTTTGTTTTTTTATTAATTTCTTTTTTTTTATGGAATTTTTTAAAGAAAGAGAATTGTGTACAAAAAAAAATTTTTTTTTCGCAGGAACATGTTAAGAGTTTTCACAATATTTTACATAAAAATAATAATAAAGAAGTTTTAATAAAAACGGATGTTTTTTCAATTATTATTAATAAACATAATGGAAATATTAAAATTGTTGATTTGTTAAAGTACAAAGAAACAAACAATTCTTTAAAAAATTTGAAATTATTAAAACAAAATTCAAATTTTTTATATCAAGTTAAAAGTGGATTTAATCAAATAAATTTAAATAACAAAAAAATTTCGTTAGATTATCATACAAAAAAAAATTTTTTTGAATTATTACCACATCATAATAAATTAGTTGTTCCAATGGTTTGTACACAAGAAAATGGGATAAAGTATAAAAAAATTTTTATTTTTCAAAGAGGAAGATATGATATTCAAATAAAATATAGTGTGTATAATTTTAGTAAAAAACAGTTAAATTTCAATGTTTTTGGAGAAATTATTCAAACAATAAATTCTGATAAGTCTAATATTTCAAATAATTCTCATAATTTCAATTCTTATAGAGGGCCTGCCTTTTCTTCAGATGATCAAAAATATGAGAAATATGATTTTAAAAAAATTTTTTCAAATAATAATTTATATAAAAAAATTCATTCTGGATGGATTGCGATGTTACAAAAATATTTTGTTACCGCTTGGGTACCTTCAAAAAATTTAGGATTAAATACAATATATACTAAAAATATTAATTCTAAAATTGCAGTAATTGGATATCATACATCTTCATTTTTAGTTCCACAACATGGAAAAAAAAATGTAAATTCATCACTTTGGATTGGTCCGGAGATTCAGAAAGATCTTCAAGAATTGTCTCCAAATTTAGATTTAACAGTAGACTATGGATTTTTATGGTTTTTATCTCAACCTTTATTTAAATTATTAAATTTTTTACATAATATAATAAGAAATTGGGGATTTTCAATAATTTTAATTACTATTATAGTACGTTTTTTTACATATCCTTTAAATCGTGCTCAATATCTTGCAATGGAAAAGTTAAAATCTTTACAACCAAAATTAAATTATTTAAAAAATAAATATAATAATAATAAACAAAAAATGAGTAAAAAAATTATTTCATTATATAAAAAAGAAAAAATTAATCCATTTTCAGGATTATTACCATTAATTTTTCAAATGCCTATTTTTCTTTCTCTTTATTATATGTTAACCAATTCTGTTGAATTAAGACATTCACCATTTATTTTTTGGATACAAGATTTATCAAGTTATGATCAATTCTATGTTCTTCCTATCATTATGGGAATTACAATGTTTTTTACTCAAAAATTATCTTCTAATAAAAAATTTAATAAAAATCAATTAAATGTTAGTCCTATAGTATTGTTTCAGGAGAAAATAGCTTTTATAATTCCAATATTTTTTACTTTATTTTTTTTATGGTTTCCTTCAGGATTAGTTTTATACTACATAGTTAATAATATTTTTAGTATTGTTCAACATAAATTAGTTTTAAAAAGTTTAAAGAAAAATAAAATAAAATAGCTTTAATATAAACAATAAAAAATTAAAAAATTTATAATAATTTTATTTTTTTTATTTTTATTTTTTTTTAATTTTTTATATATATTATAAACATAGTAAAAATAATATAATGATAAAAAAATGTCTGATACGATTATAGCTCAAGCGACTCCTCAAGGAATTGGTGGAGTTTATATTGTTAGAATATCTGGAAAAAAAACTTCTATAGTTTTAAAAAATGTTTTAAAAAAGATTATAAAACCAAGATATGCTGTTTATTCTAAATTTTTTGATTTGAATGGAGATATTATTGATCAAGGAATTGCAATTTGGTTTCCTTCTCCTAATTCTTTTACAGGAGAAGATGTGTTAGAATTACAAGGACATGGAAATAATTTTATTGTACATTTATTAATTAAAAATATTTTAAAGATAAAAGGTTTAAGAATAGCTGAACCTGGAGAATTTTCTAAAAGATCTTTTTTAAATAATAAAATTGATTTAATTCAATCGGAATCTATTTCAGATTTAATTCATTCAACTTCTGAAGCTTCAGTAAAAGCTTCATTGAATTCATTAAACGGAGATTTTTCATTTTGTATTAATAAAATTATAAATAAAGTAAAAAATTTAAGATCTATTGTTGAAGTAGAATTAAATTTTGTAGATGAAAATATAGATTTAGAGGTAAAATTTAATATATTAAATATTATAAAAAAATTAATTATTTCGTTGAAGAAAATAATATTTATTTCTAAGAATAGTGAAGTTTTAAAAAATGGAATAAAAATAGTTATTGCTGGATTTCCAAATTCTGGTAAGTCTAGTTTATTTAATTTTTTATCATGTAAAAACTCTTCTATTGTAACAAATATAAAAGGTACAACTAGAGATTTGATACATAGTCAAATAATTTTAAATCATCAATTAATAGAATTAACTGATACTGCTGGTCTGAGAAAAACTAACGATAAAATTGAAAATATAGGTATAAATTTAGCAAAAAATGAAATTAATTGTTCGAATATATTATTATTTTTAATTGATTTAAGTAAAAATAAAAAAAATCAACTTAAAAAATTTGATAATTATTTAAAAAATATTTCTTCTAATATTTATATTTTATTAGTTTTCAATAAAATTGATAAAATATTTAAATCTGATCCAAAAATTTTTTATTATAAAAATGTAAAATCTATTTCTATTTCTATAAAAAAAAAAATAGGATTAGAAAATTTATATTTTTTTTTAAAAAAATATATTGATAAAATAATAAATATTCCGCGGGAAAATATTTTTTTAATTAGACAGAGACATATTAAAGAAATTAAATTATCTTTAAAGGAATTATATTTTTCAAAATCTGAATGGAAAATAAATAAAAATTATGAAATTTTAGCTGATTCTTTAAAGAATGTTCAAAATTTTTTAAATAAAATTACTGGTAAAGTTAGTTCAGAAGAGATTTTAAATGAAATATTTTCAAATTTTTGCATTGGAAAATAAATATTTTTATTAAAAAAAAATAATATTATTTATTTATTATTACATTACTTTTATATAATAATATTTTTTTAAAAAAAATAAAAAAATTTACAAAAAATGCCCGAAGGCGGAATTGAACCACCGACACGGGGATTTTCAGTCCCCTGCTCTACCGACTGAGCTATTCGGGCTTTTATAAAAATATAGTAAACCATTAATGGTCATTGTTTGTCAATATTTTTTTAGAGTGTGTTTCACAAGATATATAAAATCTATTTTTTTATTTTTTTTTTTTTTTTTTTTTTTTTTTTTTTTTTTTTTTTTTGCATAACTTGAAACTGATAAGAATCGTCCATATACTATTAATAGAAGCAAATAATACATTCTAAATTTATTTTTTAATAAAATTTTTTAGAAGAATTGATATTAAAGGAGATTATTTAATAATGAAAATACGTCCATTACATGATCGTATTATTGTTAAGCGTCAAAAAATTGAATCTAAGTCTGCAGGAGGAATTGTTTTAACAGGATCTGCTGCAAGTAAATCTACAAGAGGTAAAGTTTTGGCTGTTGGAAATGGTAAAATTTTAGATAATGGAAAAATAAAAAAATTAGATGTAAAGGTTAATGATATTATAATATTTAATGAAGGATATGGTGCTAAAACAGAAAAAATAAATAATGAAGAAGTTTTAATTTTAACAGAAAGTGATGTTTTAGCGGTTGTTGAATAAATAATAAATTTTAAAAAAAAATTTTCAAGGAAATTATAATATGGCAGCTAAAGATGTAAAGTTTAGTAATGAAGCGCGAACAAAAATGCTTCGTGGTGTTAATATATTAGCAGATGCTGTAAAAGTTACTTTAGGTCCTAAAGGAAGAAATGTTGTTTTAGACAAATCTTTTGGAGCACCAAGTATAACTAAAGATGGTGTTTCTGTAGCTAGAGAAATTGAGTTAGAAGATAAATTTGAAAATATGGGCGCACAAATGGTTAAAGAAGTAGCGTCTAAAGCAAATGATGTTGCGGGAGATGGTACAACTACTGCAACTTTATTAGCTCAATCTATTGTAAATGAAGGTTTAAAAGCAGTAGCAGCTGGAATGAATCCAATGGATTTAAAAAGAGGTATTGATAAAGCTGTTATTCAGGCTGTAAAGGAATTAAAAAAATTATCTGTTCCATGTTCAAATTCTAAAGCAATAACTCAAGTTGGAACAATTTCTGCTAATGCAGATGAAACAGTTGGATCATTAATTTCTGAAGCTATGGAAAAAGTTGGTAATGATGGAGTTATTACGGTTGAAGAAGGAACTGGTTTAGAAGATGAATTAGATGTTGTAAAAGGTATGCAATTTGATAGAGGTTATTTATCTCCATATTTTATTAATAAACCAGAGACTGGTATTGTAGAATTAGATGATCCTTATATATTAATGGCAGACAAAAAAATATCTAATATTAGAGAATTATTACCTATATTAGAATCTATTGCAAAATCTGGAAAACCATTATTAATTATTTCAGAGGATTTAGAAGGAGAAGCATTAGCTACATTAGTTGTAAATTCTATGAGAGGAATTGTAAAAATTGCTGCAGTAAAAGCTCCTGGTTTTGGAGATCGTCGAAAATCTATGTTACAAGATATATCGATTTTAACAGGTGGAACTGTTATTTCTGAAGAACTAGCAATGGATTTAGAAAAGTCTACATTAGAAGATTTAGGACAAGCAAAACGAGTAGTTATTACCAAAGATTCTACAACAATTATTGGTGGTTTAGGAAAAAAATCTGAAATAAAAAATAGAATTTTAAATATTCGCCAACAAGTAAATGAATCTACATCAGATTATGATAAAGAAAAATTAAATGAAAGATTAGCAAAATTATCTGGTGGTGTAGCGGTATTAAAAGTTGGAGCTGCAACTGAAGTTGAAATGAAAGAGAAAAAAGCACGTGTCGAAGATGCATTACATGCAACTCGTGCAGCAGTAGAAGAAGGTGTTGTTGCGGGTGGAGGAGTTGCTTTAGTTCGTGTAGCTTCTAAGATTTCTCATATGACTGGACAAAATGAAGATCAAAATGTAGGTATTAGAGTTGCTTTAAGGTCTATGGAAGCTCCTTTACGTCAAATTGTTGCAAATTCTGGTGAAGAACCATCTGTTGTTACAAATAATGTTAAAGCTGGAAAAGGTAATTATGGATATAATGCAGCTACTGATGAATATGGAGATATGATAAGTTTTGGAATATTAGATCCAACTAAAGTAACGAGATCTGCTCTTCAATATGCAGCTTCTGTAGCAGGATTAATGATTACTACAGAATGTATGGTTACTGATTCTCCTAAAGAAGATAAGTCATCTGATATGCCTTCTCCATCATCTAATGGAATGGGTGGAATGGGTGGAATGATGTAATTTATTTTTTAAACAAAAATAAATTTTTTATATTCATTTTTTACTATATTAAAATATTTTAATTTATTTTCCCTGTAATTTTTAATTACGGGAAAATAAAATATTATTTTAATAATTATAAATTTTTTAAAAATATATTTATTATAAAAATTATGATAAGAGAATATTCAATACATTCTTTAAAGCCAGGTTTAAAAGTTATAATTTTTAAAAAACCTTGCGTAATTCAAAGTAGTAAGTTTGTAAAACCTGGAAAAGGACAAGCTTTTTCTAGAGTTAAATTTAAGAATATTTTATCTGGAAAAATTGTTGAAACGACGTTTAAATCTACTGATTTTTTTAAAATAGCTAATGTAATAGATGTAAAGGTAACATATTTATATAATAATAGTTTTTTTTGGTATTTTTTAGAGAACAAAAATTTTGAAGAATTTGTTGTTACGAAAAAAATTATTGGTATAAAATGTTTTTTTATGATTCCGCAATGTAAATGTTCTTTAACTATTTGGAAAAATGAAGTTATTTCAATTTCGTTACAAAATTTTGTTTATTTGAGAATTGAAAAAACAATTTCTTTTTTAAAAAAAAATTCTATAAATAAAAATATGAAGTCTGCATTATTGAATACTGGAATTACAATTAAAGTTCCTTATTTTATTAATACTAATGATATAATTAAAGTAGATACTCGTACTGGTAAATATGTTTCAAGAAATTAATTTTTTTTGAAATACAATTTTATATTTTTTAATCTATTACTTTAGAACGATAACTTTTCCAATTAAAATTTAGCCACATGCTGTTTCCTAATTTTAAACGATCAATAATTCTTTCTCCTAACAATTTATTTAATTTATTAAAATTTAAATTTGATAATATTCCTGTGGATTTTTTAGAAGATGAACGGCGATCTATTATTTGATGTATAATAATTTTTTCATATTCTGATTTTTGTTGAATACCAATTTCATCTATAATTAATAAATCTACTTGAGTTAATTTTTTTATAAAATATTCTTCAGTAAGTTCATTATTACTATTAAAAGTTTTTTTTATTTTAGACATAAGGTCTGAGATCGTAATAATTAAAAATGTTTTTTCTTGTAATATTAAAGAATTTCCTATAGCTGCTGCTAAATGATTTTTTCCAGTTCCAGGATTTCCTGAAAATATAAAATTTGAAAATTTTTTACTAAAGTTTTTGACATATTGTTTGGAAAAATTTAAAACTTTTTTTTGTCCTAAATTAAAAATTTTGTAATTATAAAATGAACATTTTATATATAATTTTTTAATTCCAGAGTTTTTTAACATATGTTGCATTTTATTTGCTTTATTTTTTCTTAAGATAGATTGTGAAGAAATTATTCCTTGTTTTTGGTTCCAATATAATAAATCTTTTTCATTATTAAATTTTGGTTTAATATGCTCTGGTATCATAGATTTTATTTTTTTAATTAATTTTATATAACTATTCATAAATACATCCTTATAAGTCAAATTTTATATTTAAATTTTTAAGTGATTTAATATATATTTATTTTAAAATGTTTATGTTTTCTTATAAATTCCGTATTTAAAATTTTTATTTTTTTTTTCTTTTATTAAGATCCAATTATTTGGAATCTTTATTTTCATTTTATTAATTTTGCGTTCAATATATATAATTGTATTTTTTTTTGCCCATTTTTTTTTTTCTATTAGAAAAATTGATTTTTCTAATATTTTATATTTTTTATATGGAGGGTCTAAAAAAATTATATCGTATGATATTCTTTTTTTTTTTAACCATTTTATTGAATCTGTAGATATTACTTGCATTGTAAATATTTTTAATTTTTTTAAATTTTTTTGAATATTTTTTGTATTTTTTTTATTAATTTCAAGTGCAGTTACAAATTTTGCTTTTCTTGATATAGCTTCTATTCCTAAAATTCCACTACCTGAAAAACAATCTAAGCATTTTGAATTTTTTATATATTTTTGTAACCAATTAAATAATGTTTCTCTAACTAAATTTTTTGTTGGTCTTAAAATTTTTGAATGTTTAATATAAATTTTATTTTTTTTAAATTTTCCACCAATTATTCTTAATATATTTTTTTTATTTTTCATTATTTTTTTTAAAAAAATTTTTTATAGTATTATGTTATTAGAAATGTTTATATTATATAAAAAATTTATAGTAAAGGAGATTATATGTCAAAAAATAAAAAAAATATTTTTTATTCTTTTATTGATAAGATAAATTTTTTTAAAAAAAAAAAAAATAATAATATTGATTTGACTATTAAAGATAAAATAGATAACAAATTAAAAAAAAAAGATATACATTTATCTAAACATATCATTAATAAAAAAAATAAAAAAAACAAAAAAAAAAATAATTATTTTTTTTACTTAAAAAATAAATTTTTGAAAACAAAAAATAAATTTAAATCGATATTTAAAAGTTTTTTTACAGTAAAGAAAATAGATAAAAATTTTTTAATGAAGTTAGAAGAAAAATTAATTTCTTGTGATATTAGTTTTAAAACTTCTCAGAAAATTATAAAAAATTCTATTCATAATATTAATAACGATCAATTAAAAAATCCAAAAATTGTTTATCAATCCATTATTAATGAAATGAAAAATATTTTAAAAAATTCTTCAAAAAAAGAAATAATTTTTAAAAATTTAACTATTATATTATTAGTGGGAGTCAATGGTTCTGGAAAAACTACTACCATTGTTAAAATATCTAAATTATATCAAAAAAAAAATAAAACTGTATTAGTTGCAGCTGCTGATACTTTTCGTGCTGCAGCTATTTCACAAATAAAAAATCTATGTGAAAAAAATAAAATAAATATATTTTTTAAATGTTCGAAATCTGATCCAGCATCTGTTGTATATGATTCTATAAAACAAGCAATTTCAAAAAATTTTGATGTTTTAATTATTGATACGGCTGGAAGATTACATACAAATATTAATTTAATGAATGAATTAAAAAAAATAGTGAGAGTAATTAAAAAAAATAATAAAACAGGGACTTTAGAAATATTTTTAACAATAGATTCATGTAATGGACAAAATTCACTTGTTCAAGCAGATTTATTTAATAAATTTCTTAATGTTACAGGAATAATTTTAACGAAATTTGATGGAACTTCGCAAGGAGGTATTATTTTTTCAATATCTGATAAATTACAAATTCCAATACAATACATTACTACAGGAGAATCTATTCATGATATTTTTTCTTTTGACAGTAAAAAATTTATAAAAAATATTTTTAAGAACGAATTATAAAAAAAATATGTTATAGTAATTTATTATTTATATTTTTAATTTTTTTGATAAAAAAAATTAATTTATTCAATAATGATTAGTTAAATATAGGAATAGAAATGATTGATAAAAGAAATATTTCGTCAAAAAAATCATTAAGTATTTTTAATAATTATATGGATTTTTCTAATCATTTACCAGTATTAACTGCTAATGAGGAAAAGAAATTAGCAAAAAAATTTTTTTATTACGGTGATTTAAAAGCTGCAAAGATTTTAATATTATCTCATTTAAATTTTGTCATTCGAATTGCAAAAAAATATTCTGGTTATGGATTACCTCAAGATGATTTGATACAGGAAGGAAATATTGGATTAATGAAATCTGTAAAAAAATTTAATCCAAATTTAGGAGTTAGATTAGTTTCTTTTTCTGTTTATTGGATTAAATCTGAAATTCATGAATATGTTTTAAAGAATTGGAGAATAGTAAAAATAGCAACTACTAAAGCCCAACGAAAATTATTTTTTAATTTACGTAAAAGTAAAAAAAAATTAAGTTGGTTAAATCGACAAGAAATTAAAAAAATTTCAAGAAATCTTAATGTAAAAGATAAAGATGTTAAAGAAATGGAATTACGTATGTATGCTAAAGATATTTTTTTGAATAATAGTTCTGAAGAAAATAATGATACTGATGAATTTTCAAATAATTTATATTCAATTCCATATTTTAGAGAGAAACTTTCAGATTTTACGTATGGTGTTGAAAATGAAAATTGGAAAAAATATGTTAAGAACAAATTAAATTATGCTCTTTTAGATCTTGATTTGAGAAGTAGAAACATTATTTTTTCTCGTTGGTTATCTGGAGAAAAAAAAAATACTTTAAAAGATATTGCAAAAAATTATGGAATTACTGCAGAAAGGGTGCGTCAATTAGAACAAAATGCAATAAAAAAATTACGTTTATTTATAGAAAATATATAATTTTTATAAAATAATATTTTTTTATTTTTTTCTTTAAATAAAATTTTTTTAAAATTTATTATTTTTATAATATATAGAAAAAATTTGAAATATAAGAGTTTTTTAAATAGAGATTATTTTTATGACTATATCAAATCATATATTAGGTTTTCCTAGAATTGGAGTGAATCGGGAATTAAAAAAAGCACAAGAAAATTATTGGAATAAAAAAATTTCTCAAAGAGAATTATTAAAAGTTGGAAAAAACATAAGAATTTATAATTTAAAAAAACAAAAAAAAATGGGTTTAGATTTTTTATCTGTAGGAGATTTTTCTTGGTATGATCATGTTTTAACAACAAGTATAATGTTAGGAAATGTTCCTAAAAGATTTTTAAATAATAATAAAAAAAAAATAGATATTGATACAATGTTTTATGTTGCAAGAGGAGTTTCTCAGAATAATGAAGAAACTTTTCCATCTGAAATGACAAAATGGTTTAATACTAATTATCATTATATTGTTCCTGAATTTAATAAATTTAGTTCTTTTAATTTTAATGGTAGTCAATTATTAACTGAAATAGATGAAGCACTATTAATTGGAAAAAAAATAAAACCTATTATTCTTGGACCAATGTCTTATCTTTGGTTAGGAAAAGTAGATTCTAAAAATTTTAATTGTTTAGATTTATTACCAAAACTTTTAAATGTATATAGAGAAATTTTTAAATTTTTTAAAAAAAAAAATATTAAATGGGTACAAATTGATGAACCTATTTTATCTTTAGAATTATCAGATTTTTGGAAGAAAAAATTTATATATAGTTATAAATATTTAAAGGGTTATACAAAAAAATTGTTAACTACTTATTTTGGGAATATTTCTCATAATTTAGACATTGTCAATTCTATTCCGATTGATGGAATACATATAGATATTATACATGGAAGTTATGATTTATTAACTTTTAATGAAATTTTATCTAATAAGATTTTATTATCTTTAGGGGTAATCAATGGAAAAAATATTTGGAAATCTGATTTATTAAAATATTATAATATAATAAAAAATTTTAAAAAAATTAGAAAGAATATTTGGATTGGAACATCTTGTTCATTGCTTCATATTCCGATTGATATTAATAAAGAAAAAAAAATAACAGATAAATTAAAATCATATTTTTCGTTTGCTGTACAAAAATGTTATGAAGTGTTTTTATTAACAAATGCTTTAAATACAGGTAATATAGATTTAATAAAATCTTGGATTTTTCCTTTATATGCTAAAAAACATAAGTTAAATATTAATAATAAAAATTTAAGAAAAAGGTTATCGTTAATTACAAAAAAAGATTATGAAAGACGTAATGAATATAGAGTTCGTATAAAAAAACAGCAAAAGAAATTAAATTTACCAATTTTTCCTGTGACTACTATTGGATCTTTTCCTCAAACTCATGATCTGAGAAATTTACGATTAAAGTTTAAAGAAAATAGAATTAATAAAAAAGAATATGAAAATAATATTTTTAATATTATTAAATATAATATAATAAAACAAGAAGAATTAGAAATAGATGTTTTAGTTCATGGAGAACCTGAAAGAAATGATATGGTTGAATATTTTGGAGAGAATTTAGACGGATTTTTATTTACTGAGAATGGTTGGGTTCAAAGTTATGGTTCAAGATGTGTTAAACCTCCAATTATTATTAGTGATGTTTTTCGTTCTAAAAAAATTACTATTAAATGGATAAAATATGCACAATCTTTAACTAAAAAGCCTGTAAAAGGTATGTTAACTGGTCCTATAACAATTTTTTTATGGTCTTTTCCAAGAGAAGATTTATCTTATAAAGTTATTATTAAACAAATTGCTTTAGCTTTAAAAGATGAGATACATGATTTAGAAAAAAATAATATAAATATTATTCAAATTGATGAACCTGCTTTAAGAGAAGGTTTACCATTAAATTTAAAAAAAAGAAAAAAGTATTTAAAAACTGCTATTAACGCTTTTAAATTAAGTGTATCTAGTGTAAAAGATACAACTCAAATTCATACTCATATGTGTTATTGTGAATTTAATGATATCATTGAATCTATTACAAATTTAGATGCAGATGTAATAACTATTGAAGCGACTCGTTCTAGAATGGATTTATTAAAGTGTTTTAAAAATTTTAATTATCCTAATAGTATTGGTCCTGGATTTTATGATATTCATTCTCCTAATATTCCAACAGAAGAAGATATATTAAAATTAATACATAAATCAACTAAATTTATTGACGTTAATAAATTATGGGTTAATCCAGATTGTGGTTTAAAAACACGTACTTGGAAAGAATCAGAAAAATCTTTAAAAAATTTAGTTAGTGCTGCTAAAAAAATGCGTCTTATTAAATATAGTTAATATATTTTATTTAAAAAATTTTTAATTGTAATGTTTGTAAAGAAAATTAAAAAATTTAAAAAAAAAATCAAAAAATAATTAATTAATGAAAAATTTTAATAAAATAATTTTAATAAAAATTTTAATTTTATAATATTTTTTTTGAAAATTTTTTATTTTTTTTATAATATTATATTAAATTAAGATAAATTTTTTTATTTGAATAATTTCAATTAATTTTTTTTTATCTTATTTTAATATGAGAAAAATAATATCAGAAACTATTTTTTTAATATTTTTTATATTTTAAATTAAAAAAATTTTTTTAGAATATATTTTGTCTTAATAAGTAGGGTTTATTCCTCTTCCCCTACTTTTTATATAATTTTATTTTACTGCTGCTTTTAATGTTTTTCCAGAAACAAAAGCAGGAACTTTTGTAGCTAAAATTTGTATTTCTTTTCCTGTTTTAGGATTTCTTCCAATTCTTGCAGATCTTTTATTTATTTTAAATGTTCCAAATCCAACTAATTGTACATTTTCTTCTTTTTTTAAAGATTTTGTAATTTCAGTTAATATAGTATCTAATATATCTTTAGCTTTAATTTTAGAAATAAAAGATTTTTTTGAAATAATATCAATTAATTGTGATTTATTCATATTTTTTTCATATCCTTCATAGAATTAATTATTTTTAAAAAAAAATTTAATTTTTTATAAATTTTTTTAAAAATATTTTTTAATTGTAATATATTTTTTATAAGTTATGAGAATTTAAAAGTTCTGTTAAGTTTGCTGAAGCTTCTTCTGCACTAAATTTTTTGTTTTTTACATTTTTTTTTGTTTCATTTTTATTAAATTTATTTATTTTTTTATTAAATATTCTTTCTTTATGATATTTGTATCCTGTTCCTGCTGGAATTAGTCGACCAACTATAACATTTTCTTTTAGTCCGCGTAAATCATCTATTTTTCCAGCTACTGCAGATTCTGTTAATACTCGTGTTGTTTCTTGAAAAGATGCCGCAGAAATAAAGGATTCAGTTGCTAAAGATGCTTTAGTGATACCAAGTAAATTTCTATTATAAGATATAGATTTTTTATTTTTTTTATTTAATTTTATATTTGATATTCTAATTCTTGAATATTCTATTTGTTCTCCATTTAAAAATTCTGATTCTCCATGATCAATAATTGTTGCTTTTCTCAACATTTGTCTAATAATTGCTTCAATATGTTTATCGTTAATTTTTACTCCTTGTAATCGATAAACTTCTTGCACTTCATTTATTATATATCTTGTCACAGATTGAATTCCTCTTAATCTTAATATATCATGAGGAGATTCTGGTCCATCTGAAATTATATCTCCTTTTTCTACACGTTCTCCTTCAAAAACATTTAATTGTCTCCATTTTGGAATCATTTCTTCATATGTATTTTTTTGGTTTAATGGAGTAATGATTAATCTTCTTTTGCCTTTTGTTTCTTTTCCGAATGATATAATTCCACTTTTTTCTGCTAAAATTGCTAATTCTTTTGGTTTTCTTGCTTCGAATAAATCAGCTACTCTTGGCAGTCCTCCTGTAATATCTTTTGTACTTGCTGATTCTTGAGGAACTCGAGCTAGAGTATCTCCAGATTTTATGAGATCGCCGTTTTTTAATTGTATAATTGTTTTTCCCGGTAAGAAATATTGAGCAGGCATTTTTGTTCCAGGTATAAAAACATCAGTTCCATCTGAATTAATTATTTTTAAGGAGGGTCTTAAATCTTTTCCACTAGAATTTCTTGTAGATATATCTAAAATAATTATAGATGACAATCCTGTAAATTCATCTGTTTTTTTAATTATGCTTTGTCCTTCTATCATATCTATAAATTTTATAAATCCATTTACTTCCGTAATAACTGGGATTGTATGAGGATCCCATATAGCTATAATTTCTTTTGAATATACTTTATCTCCATTTTTTTTTTTTAAAATTGCTCCATATGGAATTTTATAACTTTCTTGAGTTCTACCTAATAAATCAAGAATTTTTAATTCTACATTACGAGCAGTAATAATAGTTTTTCCAGATGAATTAATTACAGATTTTGAATTATTTAATTTTAATATTCCATTATTTCTAATTTGAATATTTGATTCTGTTACTGCTCTGGATGCAGCTCCTCCAATATGAAATGTTCTCATAGTTAATTGAGTTCCTGGTTCTCCTATAGATTGAGCAGCAATTACTCCTATAGCTTCTCCTTTTTTAACTAGTTTACCTCTTGCTAAATCTCTTCCATAACAATATGAACAAACTCCGAAATTTGTTTCACAATAGACAATGGATCTGACTTTTATAATATCAATAGAATTCAATTCTAATAAATCACAGTATTTTTCGTTTAATAAAGTATTTTTTTTTATTAATATTTTTTTAGAATTATTTTTAAAAATATTATTTAATGTAATTCTTCCGAGTACTCTTTCTCTAAGAGGTTCTTTAACTATTCCTCCTTCAATTAGAGCAGTCATTTCTATTCCATATTTTGTTTTACAATTTTTTTCTGTAACTACTAAATCTTGAGCTACATCTACTAATCTTCTTGTTAAATATCCAGAATTGGCTGTTTTTAAAGCGGTATCCGCAAGTCCTTTTCTGGCACCATGAGTCGAAATAAAATATTGTAGTACACTTAAACCTTCTCTAAAATTTGCTGTTATCGGCGTTTCTATAATAGATCCGTCTGGTTTAGCCATTAAACCTCTCATTCCAGCTAATTGACGAATTTGAGCTGCTGAGCCTCTAGCGCCTGAATCTGCCATAATAAAAATACTATTAAATGAAATTTGATTAACTATTTTTCCATCTTTATTTTTTATTTTTTCTATAGACAAATTTTTCATCATAGATTTAGAAATTTTTTCATTAGCTGTTGACCAAATATCTATAACTTTATTATATCTTTCACCTGATGTTACTAATCCTGATTGAAATTGTTCTTGTATTTCAGAAACTTCAATTTTTGCTTCATTTATTATATTTGCTTTTTGTTTTGGAATTTTCATATCGTCAATTCCAACGGATGCTCCTGAACGCGCAGCATATGAAAATCCAGTGTACATTATTTGATCAGCAAAAATTACTGTTTTCTTTGTTCCTAAAATTCTATAACATGTATTAATCATTTTTGAGACGGTTTTTTTCTTTAGAGTTTGATTGACAATAGAAAATGGCAATCCTTTTGGAACGATTGTCCATAATATAGCTCTTCCAATAGTTGTGTTTATTATTTTTTTATTTTTTATTTGAATTTTATTATTTTTTTTTTCGTATTCTGTAATACGTATATTAACTATAGAATGTAGTTCTGCTAATCCTAGTTGATATATTTTTTCTGCTTCTTTTGGACCGGAAAGAAGCATATTTTCTCCTTTTCCATTTATTTTATCTCGAGTCATATAATACAATCCGAGAACTACATCTTGAGAAGGAACAATAATAGGTTCTCCATTTGCAGGAGATAAAATATTATTTGTTGACATCATTAAATTTTTTGCTTCATTTTGAGCTTCTATAGTTAATGGTATGTGCACAGCCATTTGATCTCCATCAAAATCTGCATTATATGCTGCGCATACTAACGGATGTAATTGTATAGCTTTTCCTTCAATTAATATTGGAGTAAAAGCTTGTATTCCTAATCTATGTAATGTTGGAGCTCTATTTAATAAAACAGGATGATTTTTAATTACTTCATCTAAAACGTCCCATACTATTGATTCTTCTCTTTCAACCATTTTTTTTGCTGATTTAATTGTTGTTGCTAAATTTTTTTCTTCTAATTTTCCATATACAAATGGTTTAAACAATTCGAGAGCCATTTTTTTTGGTAAACCGCATTGGTTTAATTTGAGATATGGACCAACTGTGATTACTGAACGACCTGAATAGTCTACTCTTTTTCCTAATAAATTTTGACGAAATCTTCCTTGTTTTCCTTTAATCATATCTGCAAGAGATTTTAAAGGTCTTTTATTTGAACCAATAATAGCTTTTCCTCTTCTTCCATTGTCTAATAGAGCATCTATTGATTCTTGAAGCATGCGTTTTTCGTTTCTTATAATTATTTCTGGAGCTGATAGTTCTAGTAATCTTTTTAAACGATTATTTCTATTAATAACTCTTCTATATAAATCATTTAAATCTGATGTTGCAAATCTTCCACCATCTAAAGGAACTAATGGTCTTAAGTCAGGAGGTAGAATAGGTAAAACGGTTAAAATCATCCATTCTGGTTTATTATTTGATTGTATAAAAGATTCTATTAATTTTATTCTTTTAGTAGTTTTTTTTTTTTTTGTTTCAGATTGTGTATTAATTAATTCTTTTCTAAGTATTTTATATTCTTTTTTCAGATTCATTTCTTTTAAAATTTTTTGTATTGCTTCTGCTCCCATTTTTGCTTCGAAATCATCTCCGAATTCTTCTATAGCTTCACTATTTTGTTCTTCTGTAAGAATTTCTCCTTTTTTTAATGTGGTAGTTCCATTTTTAATTACTACATATGATTCAAAATATAATACTTTTTCAATATCTCTTAATGGCATATCAAGTAATAAACCAATTCTTGATGGAAGCGATTTTAAAAACCATATATGTGCTATTGGAGAAGCTAATTCTATATGTCCCATTCTTTCTCTTCTCACTTTACTTTGAGTTACTTCAACTCCGCATTTTTCGCAAATCACTCCTCTATGTTTTAATCTTTTATATTTTCCACATAAACATTCATAATCTTTTACAGGTCCAAAAATTCTCGCACAGAATAATCCATCTCTTTCAGGTTTGAATGTTCTGTAATTAATTGTTTCTGGTTTTTTTATTTCGCCATATGACCAAGATCTTACTGTATCTGGTGAAGAAAGAGAAATTTTTATTGCATTAAAATTTTCAGATTGATGTTTTTTTTTTATAAATTTAAATAGCTCTTTCAAAAAATTTTTTCCTATTTTAAAGTTTTATTTCATGTATAAAATCATTTATTTTAAAATTTTATTTTTTTTTAATCATTTAATTCAATATTTATACCTAAAGATCTTATTTCTTTAATTAATACATTGAATGATTCAGGAATACCAGGTTCCATTTTATGATTTCCGTCTACAATGTTTTTATACATTGATGTTCTTCCATTTACATCATCTGATTTTACAGTTAACATTTCTTGTAGTGTATATGATGCTCCATATGCTTCTAATGCCCATACTTCCATTTCTCCGAATCTTTGTCCGCCAAATTGAGCTTTTCCACCTAATGGTTGTTGTGTTACTAAACTATAAGAACCAGTTGATCTTGCATGCATTTTGTCATCTACTAAATGATTTAACTTCAATATATACATGTATCCTACTGTTACTGGTCTTTCAAATTTTTCTCCTGTTCTACCATCAAAAAGATGAATTTGCCCAGATTTTGGAAATCCTCCTAATTTTAAAAGATTTTTAATTTCTTCTTCTTTTGCTCCATCAAAAACAGGAGTCGAAACTGGAATTCCATTTTTATAATTTTTAGCTAAAGACATTATTTCATTATCAGAGAAATTTTCTATATTTATTTTTTGTCTATTATTTTTTCCAATTTTAAATGTTTTTTTTAAAAAATAACGCAAGTTTGAAATTTTTTTTTGTTTTTTTAAAATATTTTTTATTTTATCTCCTATTCCTTTAGCGGCCATTCCTAAATGAGTTTCTAGTATTTGACCGATGTTCATTCTTGAAGGAACTCCTAATGGATTTAAAACGATATCAACTGGTATTCCATATTTGTCATATGGCATATCTTCTACTGGATTTATTTTTGATATTACTCCTTTATTTCCATGTCTACCAGCCATTTTATCTCCTGTTTGTAAATATCTTTTAACTGCTAAGTGAACTTTGACTATTTTTAATATTCCTGGTGATAAATCATCTCCTTGTGTTATTTTTTTCTTTTTTTCTGTAAATTTTTTTTTAAAAGTTTTTTTTAAAAAATTATATTCTTTTTTTAATTTTGCTAATTTAATTATATATTTCTTTTTTTTTAATTTATAAAAAAACCATTTTTCTGGAATTTTTTTTATAATTTTTTCATATGATATTCCTGATTTTATTAAAATATTTTTTGTTTGTTTAAATAAATATTTTTCAAATATTTTTTTTTTTTCAAATAAATTTTTTTTTATTTGTGCAATTTTCATTTCTTCAATTTCAAGTGTTCTTTTATCTTTTTTAATTCCATCTCGAGTAAATATTTGTACGTCAATTACAGTTCCAAGTATTCCATTTGGTACTCTTAATGAAGAATCTTTTACATCAGATGCTTTTTCTCCAAAAATTGCTCTTAATAATTTTTCTTCTGGTGTCAGTTGTGTTTCACCTTTAGGAGTTACTTTTCCAACTAATATGTCTCCTCCATGTACTTCTGCGCCAATATGTACAATTCCTGATTCATCTAATTTAGATAATGCTGATTCTCCTATATTTGGTATATCAGAAGTAATTTCTTCTGATCCTAATTTTGTATCTCTAGAAATACAAGATAGTTCTTGAATATGAATACTTGTGAATCGGTTTTCTTGTACTACTTTTTCTGAAATTAATATAGAGTCTTCAAAGTTATAACCATTCCATGGCATAAATGCTACTCTCATATTTTGCCCTAAAGCTAATTCTCCTAGGTCTGTTGATGGTCCATCACTTATTACATCTCCTTTTTTAATATAATCATTAAGAGATACACATGGTATTTGATTAATACATGTATTTTGATTAGATCTGTGATATTTTATTAAATTATAAATATCAATTCCATTTTCATTTTTTTTTATTTCATTTTTATTAACTTTAATTACAATTTTTGATGAATCAATATATTGTACTTTTCCGCTTCTTTTAGAGATTACTGTAACTCCAGAATCTATTGCAACTTTTCTTTCCATTCCTGTTCCTACTAATGGTTTTTCTGATTTAATTAGTGGAACAGCCTGTCTTTGCATGTTTGCTCCCATTAGTGCTCTATTTGCGTCATCATGTTCTAAAAATGGAATTAAAGACGCTCCTACAGATACTATTTGTTGATTTGAAACATCCATATATTTTATTTTTTTTTTATTAAAAAAACCAAATTCATTTTTATATCTACATGTAACTAATTTATCTATAATTTTTTTATCAGTTCTTAAATTAGTATTTGACTGAGCAATTATAAAATTTCCTTCTTCAATTGCTGATAGATATTTTATTTTTTTTGTTACATAACCTTTTTTTACTTTTCTATAAGGTGTTTCTAAAAATCCATATTTATTTGTTTTAGCATATACTGATAATGAGTTTATTAATCCAATGTTTGGTCCTTCAGGAGTTTCTATAGGACATACTCTTCCATAATGTGTTGGATGAACATCTCTAACTTCAAATCCTGCTCTTTCTCTTGTTAATCCTCCAACCCCTAAAGCAGAAATTCTTCTTTTATGAGTTATTTCAGCAAGTGGATTATTTTGATCCATAAATTGTGATAATTGACTTGATCCAAAAAATTCTTTAATTGCAGCAGAAATTGGTTTTGCATTAATCATGTCTTGTGGCATTAATGTATCTATATCTCCGATTGATAATCTTTCTTTTACTGTTCTTTCAACTCTAATTAAACCTACTCGAAATTGATTTTCTGTCATTTCTCCTACAGATCTTACGCGTCTGTTTCCTAAATGATCTATATCATCTACTTTTCCTTTTCCATTTCTAATATTAATAAGTTTTTTTATGACATCAATTATATCTTGTTTATTAAGTATATTTTTTCCTGTAATTTTTTTTCTTAGAAGAGATCTATTAAATTTCATTCTTCCAACAGATGATAAATCATATCTTTCTTCTGAGAAAAATAATGATTTAAATAAATTTTCAGACGATTCTTGTGTAGGAGGTTCACCAGGTCGAATCATTCTATATATTTCTATTAAAGCGCTTATTTTATCTGTAGTATTATCATTTTTTAAAGTTTCTGAAATATACGATCCATGATCTAAATCGTTTGTAAATATTGTTTCAATAGAACTAATGTTAGATTTTTGTAGTTTTTTAATTATTTCTTTAGTAAATTTTGAATTTGCTGCTATAATTAATGAATTATTTTCATCAAAGTAATTTTTAGAAGATATTTTTCCAATAAGATATTTTAATGGAACTGTGATAGAAAAAATTTTATTTTTTTCTAGTTTTTTTATATGTTTTGCTGTAATTCTTTCATTTTTATTTAAGTAGAGTATATTTTTTTTTAAAATTTTAAATGGTATTATTTCTCCTCTTAATCTTTCTGGAATAAGTTTCATGATTATTTTATTTTTTTTTAGTATAAAAATATTTTTTTTAAAAAAAATATTTAAAATTTCTTGAGATTCATAACCAAGAGCTTGTAATAAAATTGTTACGGGAAATTTTCTTCTTCTATCTATTCTGACAAATAAATGGTCTTTTTGATCAAATTCAAAATCTAACCATGATCCTCTATATGGAATTATTCTTGCGTTGTATAATACTTTTCCTGAAGAATGTGTTTTTCCTTTATCACTATCAAAAAAAACTCCAGGGCTTCTATGTAATTGAGATACTACCACACGTTCTGTTCCATTAATAACAAAAGTGCCATTTTTTGTCATTAAAGGTATTTCACCCATATAAACTTCTTGTTCTTTAATATTTTTTATTTTTTTTTTGTTTGAGTCTTTTTCATATATTATAAGTCGTAATGTAACTTTTAAAGGTACTGCATATGTTGCACCTCTAATATGACATTCCATGACATTAAAACTTTTTTTACCGAGTCTATATTTAACATATTGAATTTCTGCATGTTCATTGTAACTTTTAATTGGAAAAACTGATTTTAAAGCTGATTCTATTCCATTAGAATAATTTTTTTTTTGATTAAGAAATTTTTTAAATGAATCAATTTGAATAGATAATAAGTAAGGAATACTTAAAATTTCTGGTCTTTTTCCAAAATCTTTTCTAATTCTTTTTTTTTCTGTATAAGAATAAATCATTTTATTTCTCTATTTTATAAAATTTTTATTAGTTGTTTTTTTTAAAATATTTTTTTAAAATTTTTATTCTTTTTTAAAAAAAATTCTAAATAGCTGGTGATTTTTTCACCAGCTTTTTTATAATATTTTTTTTAAAATTAAAATTTATTTTTTATTTTATTTCAACTTCTGCTCCAGCAGTTTCTAATGTTTTTTTTAAAGATTCTGCTTCTTCTTTATTGATTTTTTCTTTTAATATTGTAGGTGCAGATTCAACTAAATCTTTTGCTTCTTTTAATCCTAGATTAGTTAAACTTCTTACAGCACGTATTACAGAAACTTTATTTTTTCCTATTGATTTGATATATATATCAAATTCTGATTTTTCTATAATTTTTTTTGTTTCTTGTTGAGCGTTATTGTTTATTATAGGTTGTGAAGAAACTTCAAATTTCTTTTCCATAGATTTTATTAATTCCATAATTTCTATTACTGACATTTTAGAAACTGTATTTATTATTTCATTTTTATTAATAGACATTTTTTTTTCCATTTCTTAATAAATCTATTATATTTTTTTTTGTTTTTTATGTTTAATAGCAATTAAAGTTCTAATTAATTTACCAATTGAAAGTTCTTTTATCATAAACATAAATCTTTGTATTGCTTCTTTATGTGTTGGTAAGAATGCTAGTTTTTTAATTTTCTTTGATTTTATAAATTTTCCTTCATAAGCTGCTCCTTTGATTTTAAAATTTTTATTTTCTTTTGAAAATAAATATAGTAATTTTGCTGCACTTCCTGGATTTTCAATAGAATATGCAATTAAAGTAAATTTTTTTAGTGTTTTTTTAAGACATTCAAATTGTGTTTTATCAATTGCTTTTTTTAATAAAGTATTTTTAATTACTTTGATTTTCACTTTATTTTTTCTTGCATTTTTTCTTAGTGTATTAATTTTATTTGAGTCAATTTTTTTAGAATTAGCTACTACTGCTGATAATGCATTTTTTGATATTTTTTTTATTTGTTTAATAATTTTTTTTTTTTTTTGAATATTTGTTAACATTTTTACTCCTAGATTTTTTTAAAAAAATCCTTTATAATTATTTTTATAAGTATTATTGATTTAAATAAAGCATAAAGATTTTTTTAAAATTAAAATAAGAATTTTTTATTACTTTTATTTTAAATTAAAATATTTATTTTATAAAATAATAATAAAAAAACCTAATTTCTAACTAAAATATAACGAAATTAATTAAGAAACTAGGACATTTTTTATGTTTTTTTTTTATAAAATAATTTTTTATTTTTAAATAGATTTTTTAATTTCGATTGATGGACCCATAGTTGTTGTTAAAAATATTTTTTTTAAATATATTCCTTTAAGTTTATTAGGTTTTTGTTTATTTAAATCTTTTATAAGGCTTTTTAAATTTTCTTTTATTTGAATTGAAGAAAAATTTATTTTTCCTATAGATGTATGAATAATTCCATTTTTATCATTTTTATATCTTATTTGTCCATTTTTTATTTTTTTTATAGTATCATAAATATTAGATGTAATTGTTCCAACTTTATGATTTGGCATTAATCCTTTTGGACCTAATATAGCTCCTAATAAACTTACTATTTTCATTGATTCAGGAGTTGCAACAGTGACATTAAATTTTATTTCGTTTTTTTTTATTCTATTTGATAAATCATCCATTCCTATAAATTCTGCTCCAGCATTTTTTGCTTCTTCTGCTTTTTTTCCATCTGCAAAGACTGCTACTTTTACTATTTTTCCATTTCCATGTGGTAAAACTGTTGCGCTTCTTATGTTTTGATCTGTTTTTTTTGGATTAATTCCTAGCATAATTACTACATCAACACTTTCTATAAAATTTTTTTTTGATTTTTTTTTAAGAATAGATATTGCTTTATCTATATTTGTTTTTTTAAATTTAATTTTTTTTATTTTTTTTTTTATTTTTAAATTTTTATTTTTCATATTTTTAAGATTTTATTATTTTTAAACCAATAGATTTTGCTGTTCCTATAATAGATTTATTTATTTTATCTAAATTTGATCCAGTCATATCTTGTTGTTTTATTTTTGAGATTTCTTCAATTTGAGAAATAGTAATAGATCCAACAAATTCATTTTTTGGTGTTTTAGATCCTGATTTTATACCTGCATATTTTTTTAATAATATAGATGCTGGAGGAGTTTTTATAATAAATGAAAATGTTTTATCCGAAAAAACTGTTATAACTACTGGTGTTGGTATTCCTTTTTCTAAATTGTTAGTTTCAGAATTAAATTTTTTACAAAAATCCATAATATTTAATCCTTTTTGACCTAAAGCTGGACCAACTGGTGGGCTTGGATTAGCTTGTCCAGCAGGAACTTGAAGTTTTATATAATCTGTAATTTTTTTAGACATTATTTCTCCATTATTTTTTATGAATTTTTTTCTACATGGATAAAATCTAGTTCTACTGGAGTAGATCTTCCAAAGATAGATACTGAAACTTTTAATCTATTTTTATCATAATCTATTTCTTCGACTATTCCATTAAAATCTGAAAATGGTCCATTTTTTACTCTTACACTTTCTCCTGGTTCGAACATAGTTTTAGGTCTTGGTTTATTTCCAATTTTTAAAAGTTTTTTTTGTATTAATTTAATTTCTTTTTTTTTAATTGGAAAAGGGTTTTCTGGAGTACCTCCTATAAAACCTATGACTTTTGGGATACTTTTTATAAGATGCCAATTGTATTCATTCATTATCATTTTTATTAAAACATATCCAGGAAAAAATTTATGATCACTTTTTTTTCTTTTTCCTTTTTTTATTTCTATTACTTCTTCTGAAGGAACTAAAATTTTTTCAAAAGTTTTTTTTAAATTTTTTTTTTTAATATGTTTTTTTATAGATTTTACTACCTTATCTTCGAATCCTGAATAAATTTGTATTGCATACCATTTTTTTTTTTTTGATTTTTAATTTTCATAATTTTTCCTAATATTTTAAAGAAGTAATAAATGAAATAAAGTAAAAAATTATTGTGTCTAAACCCCATAAAATAAATGAGATCAGTAAACTTGTTAGAATAATTATAAATGTTGTATTTAAAGTATCTTTTTTTGTTGGCCAAGAAATATTTTTTATTTCTAATTTTATTTCTTTGTAAATGTTTTTTATATAGTTTAAATATTTATTTATTATAAGAATTATCATTATTAGTGAACAGAGAAATGTTAAGATAATTAAATATTTAATTTTAATAGATAAGAAATTACATTGTTTAATAAAAAAAATTAAGAAAATAATACAGATATTTATTAAAAGACATTTATTTTGTTTTAAAATTAATTCTATTTTTTTAAAAATTTTAGATTTCATTAGAAATCCTAAAATAAGATTTTTATATTGGATAATTTAAATAAAAATAATTTTTATTAAAAAAATTAAAATTTAATGCTGATACCCAGATTTGAACTGGGGATCTCACCCTTACCAAGGGTGTGCTTTAACCAACTAAGCCATATCAGCTTTTTAAAAGTTTTTTAATTTTTTTATAAAAATTTTAAAAGGATTTAGCGAACAGTGGGAATTGAACCCACATCTTCAACTTGGAAGGTTGAGGTAATGTCCTTTATACCATGCTCGCATTTTTTAATATATGGTGGGAGAAGGATTCGAACCTTCGAAGTCTATGACGTCAGATTTACAGTCTGCTCCCTTTGGCCGCTCGGGAATCCCACCTTTTTTATTTTTTTAAAATTTTTTATTTTTTTAATAATATATGCCGGCTACCGGAATCGAACTGGTGACCTACTGATTACAAGTCAGTTGCTCTACCGTCTGAGCTAAGCCGGCAGTTTAAAAAGATATTATAGATTTATTAGTTAAAATTTACAATAGTATTTTTATGTTATTTATATATTTTACGTTTTTTTTTAAAAAAAATCAAATACTTAAAATTTTTTTTATAAAAAAATAATTTTTTCATACATAAAATAATGTTATAGATATACATAAATATTTTAGTTAGATAAAATATTTTTTTTAATAATTGTTTTATAAAATTTATTTTGTTGTTTTCAAAAAATTTTTATTCTTAAATGAATGAATAAAATTATTTTATATAAATTTAATTTTTTTTGTAAAAATATTATTGGTGATAAAAAAATATTTATGAATTTAATAAATCAAGTAAAAAAAAAAATTACAAAGAAAAATAAAAAAAAAATAAATTTTTCTTTTGAGTTATTTCCACCTTCTAAATTATTATTTAAAAAAAAATTTTTTTCTTTTATTAAAAAAATAAATACATTAAATCCAACTTTTATTTCTATTACACATGGAGCAAATAATGGAAATAGAAATAATACATATAATTTTATTAAAATAATTAGAAAATTTATTGATGTAGATTTAGTTCCTCATATGACATGTATTAATAATACTCGTAATTCATTAAAAAAAAATGCACAAATGTATCATATGAAAAAAATAGATCATATTATTGCTTTAAGAGGTGATAATTTCAATAAAAATAAAAAACCTAAAATGTATGCAATAGATTTAATTATTTTATTAAAAAAAATTTCAAATTTTTTTATATCAGTTGCTGCATATCCAGAAGTTCATCCAGAAGCAAAAAGCGCTCAATTTGATTTATTAAATTTAAAAAAAAAATTTGATTGTGGAGCCAATCAAGCTATTACTCAGTTTTTTTTTGATATTGAAACTTTTTTACGTTTTAGAGATAAATGTTTAGGTATTGGGATTAAAAACAAAATTATTCCTGGAATTTTACCAATTCAAGATTTTAATCAAGTATATAAATTTTGTTTATTATCAAATATTTATATTCCTAATTGGTTAAAAAATTTATATATAAAATATAAGTATAATTCTATTCATCAAAACAAATCAATTGGATTAGATATTGCTATTAATATGATTGAATCTTTATATAAAGAAGGAATAAATGATTTTCATATTTATACTTTAAATAAATTAGATTTTTCTTACTCTATTTGTAAAAATATAAATTTATAATAAAGATATTTTTTCAGATTAATTATATTTAAAATTTCTGATATAATAATTTAATATTCGAGTATTAAAAAATTAAAATTTTACTTTTTATCATGAGGTTTATATATTTTGAAAAAAAATATAGTTGTATTAGCGTATTCTGGAGGATTGGATACTTCAGCAATTATTCCATGGATTAAAGAAAATTACGATTTAGATATTTTTTCATTAGTAATAGATCTCGGACAGTCTAAAAAAGATTTACAAGGAATTAAAAAAAAAGCAATAAAATCTGGTTCTATTGGATGTAAAGTACTTGATTTAAAAAAAAATTTTGTTGAAGATTATATTTATCCTTTATTGAGAACTGGTGCTTTATATGAAGGTAAATATTTTTTAGGAACAGCTATTGCAAGACCGATAATAGCAAAAGCTCAAGTAGAGTTAGCAAAACAAATTAATGCATCAGCATTAGCACATGGGGCCACTGGAAAGGGAAATGATCAAATTAGATTTGAAATTAACTATTCAATGTTAGCTCCAGATTTAAAAGTTATTGCTCCTTGGAGAGAATGGAAATTAAAATCTAGAGAAGATCTTTTAAATTATTTAAAGAAAAGAAATATTAATACTACTGCGAGTTTAAAAAAAATTTATAGTCGTGATGAGAATGTTTGGCATATTTCTACTGAAGGTGGATTATTAGAAGATTTATGGAATGAGTCTCAAGAGGATTGTTGGGTATGGACTAATAGTGTTGAAAAGGCTCCGAATATTCCAGAATATATTACAATTAAAATTAAAAAAGGTTGTATTTTTTCTATTAATAATAAAAAATATAGTCCTTTACGTTGTTTAATTAAATTAAATAAAATTGGATCAATTCACGGAATAGGTAGAGTAGATGTAGTTGAAAATAGAATTATTGGATTAAAATCTAGAGGTTGTTATGAAACTCCAGGAGGAACGATTATGAATGAAGCTATTAGATCTATTGAACAATTAGTATTAGATAGAGAATCTATGAAATGGAGAGAGAAATTATCATTAGAAATGTCTCATATTATATATGAAGGGAAATGGTTTTCTCCAATTAGAAAATCCATTCAATCAGCTTCAGATGTTTTATCTAATAATATTACTGGAGAAGTTGTTTTAAAATTATATAAAGGTGTAGTAAGCGCTGTTAAGAAAAGATCGTCTTATTCTTTATATTTAAAATCTTATTCTACTTTTGGATCAGATTCTGTTTATAATCAGTCTGATGCTAATGGTTTTATAAATTTATTTTCTCTTTCTTCTAAAATTAGAGCAATACAAAAAAAATAATTATTTTTTAAAATTTAAAATTTTATTTTTTTATTTTAAAAAACAATTTTCAGGAAAATTAAATATGGCTCTTTGGGGTGGAAGATTTAAAAAAGAACAAGATTCTTTTTTTAAAAAGTTTAATAGTTCTTTAAAAATTGATCATGTTTTAATAAAAGAAGATATACAAGGTTCTATAGCTTGGTCTAAAATACTTTTAGATAGTAAAATAATTACACTAGAAGAACAAAAAAAATTGGAAACTTCTTTAAATTTAATTTTAGAAGAAGTACAAGAGAATCCTAAAAAAATTTTGTTTAGTAATGCAGAAGATATACATTCATGGGTAGAAAAAAAATTAATTTATATGTTAGGTAAAGTAGGAAAAAAAATTCATACTGGTAGAAGCAGAAATGATCAAGTTGCAACAGATTTAAGATTATGGTGTAAAATACAAATTAAAAAGATTCAAAAAAGTTTAATAATTTTTAAAAAATCTTTAATTAATTTATCAGAAAAATATTTTTCTTATATAATGCCTGGTTATACTCATTTACAAAGAGCTCAACCTATACTTTTTTCTCATTGGTGCTTAGCATATTTTGAAATGATAAAAAGAGATTTTGATAGGTTAAATGATGTTTTTAAAAGAATTAATATTAGTCCATTAGGTTCTGGTGCTTTATCTGGTACTGGTTGGAAAATTAATCGAGAAAAATTAGCTAGATTAATGAAATTTTCTAAAGCAAGTAATAATAGTTTAGATAGTGTTTCTGATAGGGATTATGTTATAGAATTATTATCTATAGCTTCCATAGGAATGATGCATTTGTCTAGATTTTCTGAAGATTTAATTTTTTTTAATTCAGGAGAATGTAATTTTATTGAGTTATCAGATAAGATAACTTCGGGATCATCATTAATGCCTCAAAAAAAAAATCCAGATGCTTTAGAATTAATAAGAGGAAAAACTGGTCATGTATATGGAGATTTAATAAATATTTTAGTTTTGTTTAAAGGATTACCTTTGTCGTATAACAAGGATATGCAGGGAGATAAAGAAGGTTTGTTTAGTTCTTTAAATATATGGAAGAATTGTTTAAAAATGTCTTCAATTGTTTTATCTAATTTAAAATTAAATAAAAAAAAATGTATAAAATCTGCAGAATCTGGTTATTCTAATTCTACTGATTTAGCTGATTATTTAGTAAGAAAAGGAGTTAGCTTTAGGGATTCTCATGAGATTACAGGAAAAATAGTTTTATATGCAATGAAACAAAAAAAATCTCTTTCAGATATAAAATTAAAATATTTAAAAAAATTTTGTTCAATCATTGAAAATAATGTTTATAAAAGTATAAAATTAAAAAATTGTTTAAAAAAAAAAGAATCTAAAGGTGGAACATCTCCCATTAAAGTTTTGTCTGAAATTAAAGATGCTAAGAAATATATTTTAAAATTACTGTAAAAAGAATAAAATTTAGTACTTTATATTAAAATATTTTTTGAAAAATTTGTAAAAAAAATTTTTATTTTAATATTTAATATAAAATATTTATATTTATTTTTTTTTAAAAAATTTTAAATATTATTTTAAAAAATTTATTAATTTTAAATAATTTTTATAAAAAAATATGTATATATTTTAAAAAATAAATAAATTTTTTAAAAAAATAAAATTAAATAAAATAAAATAATAAGAGATTAAATATGTTAGATAAGAATGATAAAGAGAAAGAAATTAACAAAAAAGAAATGTTTAAAATTCAAAAAATTTATGTTAAAGATATTTCATTTGAATCTCCGAATTCTCCAAATATTTTTAAAGAAAATTGGAAGCCAAAAATTTCGTGTGATTTAAATAATGTATTTAATAAATTGGAAGATTTTTTATTTGATGTAACTTTAAGAGTTGTTGTTAAAGTACATATTGATTTTAAATTAGTTTTTTTATGTGAAGTACATCAATCTGGTATTTTTTATGTAAAGGGATTTTCTAAAAAAAAACTTCTTTATTGTTTAAATGTATATTGTCCCAATATTTTATTTCCTTATATTAGAGAATGTGTTTCAAATTTAACATTACGTGGTGGTTTTCCTCAATTAAATTTAGAACCTGTTAATTTTGATTCAATTTTTTTAAAAGAAAATAAAAAAATATAATTTTTTTAAATTTTTTAACATATTTTTATTATATTAAAATGTAATTTTAAAATTTTTTGTTAACAATAATAATTATTTAATTATTGTTAACGATGTTTTATATAAAAATTTTTTTTTATTTTAATCATCTAAAAAACTTTTTAAAATTTCAGATCTACTAGGATGTCTTAATTTTCTTAATGCTTTCGCTTCTATTTGACGAATTCTTTCTCGAGTAACATCAAATTGTTTTCCAACTTCTTCTAATGTATGATCAGTATTCATATCAATTCCGAATCTCATACGTAAAACTTTTGCTTCTCTTGGAGTTAATCCAGAAAGAATATTATTAGTTGCATTTTTTAAACTTTTAGATGTTGCGGATTCTAAAGGTAGTTCAAGATTAGTATCTTCAATAAAGTCTCCTAAATGTGAATCTTCATCATCTCCTATTGGAGTTTCCATAGATATTGGTTCTTTTGCAATTTTTAAAACTTTTCTAATTTTTTCTTCAGAAATAAGCATTTTTTCTGAAAGTTCTTCGGGTGTTGGTTCTCTTCCTATTTCTTGTAGAATTTGTCTTGATATTCTATTGAGTTTATTAATTGTTTCAATCATATGTACAGGAATTCTAATTGTTCTTGCTTGATCTGCTATTGAACGTGTAATAGCTTGTCTAATCCACCATGTTGCATAAGTAGAGAATTTATAACCTCTACGGTATTCAAATTTATCTACTGCTTTCATTAATCCAATATTTCCTTCTTGAATTAAATCTAAAAATTGTAATCCTCGATTAGTATATTTTTTTGCAATGGAAATAACTAATCTTAAATTAGCTTCAACCATTTCTTTTTTTGCAAATTTTGCTTTTTTTTCTCCAATAATAATTTTTTTATGAATTTTTTTTATTTGGCTAATAGAAATATTCATTTTACTTTCGATTCTATATAGTTTTTTAATTCTATATTTAATATTTTTTTTAAACTTATTTATTTTTTTTGACCATATTTTTTTCATTTTCTGAATTTTTTTAAACCATATAATATTAGCTTCGTTTCCTAAAAATATTTTAATAAATATTTTTCTTGGTATTTTACATTTTTTTACACATAAATTCATAAGAATTTTTTCTTGTAATCTTATTTTATTTATAATTAAACGTAAATTTTTTAATAAATAATTAAATTGTTTAGGAGTTAATTTAAATTGTTTAAAAAGTATAGATAATTTTTTAATTTCTTGTATTGAGTCTATATGATTTCTTTTTTTTTTTTGAATAATTTTATTAGTAATAATATATTGATTTTTTAATTCAGAAAATTTTTTTTTAGCTAGTTTTTTATCTATTTTTTCTTCTTCAGAATTTTTGTTATTTTTTTTATTAGAATTTTTTAATATTATATTTTTTATATGAGAATTATTATTTTTAATAAAATTATTACAATTTTTTTTAAGATTTTTATCTAAAAATCCTGTAATTACTTCTGAAATTTTTATTTTTCCAGATTCAATAAATTCATATTGTTTTAAAATATATGTAATAGATTGTGGATATTTTGAAATTGAAGATTGTATTTGTTTAATTCCTTCTTCTATTCTTTTGGCTATTTTTATTTCTCCTTCTCTTGTTAAGAGTTGAACTGTTCCCATTTCTCTCATATACATTCTTATTGGATCTGTGGTTCTAACTAGCTCTGTATCAACATTAGATAAAACTTGTTTCACTGCTTCGACAGTGTCTTCATCAGTATCATTATTTTCTCTTGAATTATTTAAAATTAAATCATCTGAATCTGGAGCATTTTCAACTACTTGAATTCCCATATCTTTGATCATGTGAATGATATGTTGAATTTGTTCAGAATCAACCATACTTTCTGGTAAATGATCATTTATTTCAGAGAAAGTTAAAAATCCTTGTTCTTTCCCATAAGTAATAAGAGATTTGAGTTGTGATTTTGGTTTTTGATCCATACGATAATATCCATTTTATTTATTTAAATTAAGGATAAAAATAATTTTTAAATTACATTTTAATGTAAATAATTTTTTATATATGATGTATTTTTTTTATCGTTTTATTTTTTTTAAAAAATTCTGTATTTTTTTATAAATTTATTAGTTTTTTATTCATTAACCATATTTTTTGTTTTTCTTTTTTATTTAGTTTTTTAATTTTTTCTTTTTTAAGAATTTTTTCAATTTTTTTTTTTATAAATTTTTTTTTTAAATATTTTAATATTTCTAAAAAAGTTTTTTCAATTTTTTTTTTAGAAATCATATTTTTCCATTTAGCTAAATATTTTAAAATATTATGTATTTTTTTTTCTCTATATTGTTCTAATAAAATTCCTGTATTAATATTTTTGTGTTTTTTACATTTTTTAATAATATTAAGAAATATTTTTATACTATACTTATTTTTGTTTAAAAAAATTTTTTCTTTTACTAATTTATGTAGTTTAGGTTGTTGAATAATTAGACTAATTAATACTTTCATTAAAGTATATTTTTTTTTTTTAATTTTAAATTTATTTTTTTTATTTTTTAAAAAAATTTTTTTTAAAGAAGATTGATCAAAAATTCCAATTTTTTTTCCTAATAATTCATATAGTAAAAATCTATACGTTTTACTTGGAATAATTTTTATTAAAAAATTTGCTTGATCAATAAAATTTTTTTTTCCCTCTATTGTATTAATATCATTTTTTTTTAGCAATTTTGAAAATAAATATTTTGACATAAAAATTGATTTTTTAATTCTTTTTTTAAAACAATTTTTTCCTTCTTTTTTTAGAATTGAGTCTGGATCTTCATTTTTTGGAAGAAAGATAAATTTTATTAATCTTTTGCCATACAAATATGGTAAGGATTTTATTAACGTATTCCAAGATGCTTTTTTTCCTGCTGTGTCTCCATCATAACAAAATATAATTGTATTAGTTAGATTAAATAGAATTTGTATTTGTTCTTTTGTACAAGCTGTTCCTAGAATAGAAACAGAGTTTTTTATGTTGAATTGATTTAATGAAATAACATCAAAATATCCTTCTACAACTAGTAAATATTTTCTCTTATTTCTTGTTTTTTTTATTTCATATATTCCATAAATTTGTTTTTTTTTATGAAATATTTTTGTTTCAGGTGAGTTAATATATTTTGGTAATTTTTTTTTAGTTAATATTCTACCTCCAAATCCATTTATTCTTCCATTTTTATCTCGAATTGGAAATATTATTCTTTTATTAAATCTATTATATATTTTTCCTAAATAATTAATTTTTATGATTCCTGCATTAATTAAATCTTTTTTCTTGAATTTTTTTAATTGTGTATCTAATATTTTTTTCATAGAATTTTTATTAGAATAACCTATTAAAAATAAATTTAATATATTTGATTTAATTCCTCTTTTTTTTATATATTTTAATGCTTTATTTGATTTTTTTTTAAAAAAATTTTTATAGTATATAAATGCAATTTTTTCCATTATATTATATAAATTTTTTCTTTTTTCATATGTTTTTTGAAAGTTTATATCATTTTTTTTATATGGAATAGATATGTTATTTAAAATTGATAATTCTTCTATACATTCTATAAAATTTAATCCATCATAATGCATTAAAAAATCAATAACGTTTCCGTGAGTATTACATCCGAAACAATGATAAAATTGTTTTTCATAACTGACTATAAAAGAAGGAGTTTTTTCTTCGTGAAAAGGACATTTAGATTGATAATTTTTTCCCTTTTTTTTTAAAGATATTTTGGAATTAATAATATCTATAATATTTGTTTTAGAAATTATTTCATTAATAAATATTTTTGGAATTTTTCCGATCATATGCCTTATTTAAAATAGGTTTATTATGTTTAAAATTTTGCCGTTCGTAATAAAAAAAAATGAACGGTCTTATTTTTTTTTTTTTTTTTTTTTTTTTTTTTTTTTTTTTTTTTTTTTTTTTTTTTTTTTTTTTTTTTTTTTTTTTTTTTTTTTTTTTTTTTTTTTTTTTTTTTTTTTTTTTTTTTTTTTTTTTTTTTTT
>JAAMXG010000001.1 GCA_011754245.1 Buchnera aphidicola (Periphyllus aceris) | reverse complement strand
GTTAAATCTCTTCTTTCTGCATCTTCTTCTATTTGTCCAAATATATTATCACGTAAAAGTATTCCTAGACTTTTTTTTTTTTTTTTTTTTTTATTTATATTTTTTTTTTTTTTTTTTTTTTTTTTTTTTTTTTTTTTTTTTTTTTTTTTTTTTTTTTTTTGAAAAATTTAATATAACTTGAGATGATTTTATAGTGATTGAAAAAATAGTTTTAAATAATAAATTTTTTCAAAAAAAATATTTTAGTCAAATTTTTTTGAAAAATACTAATGTTATTAATGATATTATAGTTTCTATTTGTCCTAAAAAAAATGATTTATTATTTGAGATTGGTCCGGGTTTAGGAGCTTTAACAATTCCTTTATGTGGTTTTGTAAATAAATTAAATGTGATTGATATAGATAATGATGTTATAAATTTTTTTAAAAGAAAAAATATATATAATAAATTAAATTTTTATTTAAAAAATGTTTTACATTTTGATTTTTTAAAATTTTATTTAAAAAATAATAAACAAAGTATAAGAATTTTTGGAAATTTACCTTATAATATTTCAACAAAATTATTAATTTATTTAACGAATAATCATTTTATTTTTAAAGATTTACATTTAATGTTTCAAAAAGAAGTTGCTGAAAGAATTTTAGCTGGTCCTCATACTAAGTTTTATGGACGATTAAGTATAATTTCTCAATATTTTTTTAAAATTAATAAAATTTTTGATATTTCAAAAAATTGTTTTTTCCCTATTCCAAAAGTAAATTCTAGTTTTTTAAAATTTATTCCACATAAACTATTTCCTTATTTATTATTTGATATAAATATATTAAGTAAAATTACTTTTGAAGCTTTTAATAAAAGACGAAAAATTTTACGACACGGTTTAAAAAAATTTTTTACAGAGAAAGATTTGTTTAATTTAGATATTGATCCTCAATTAAGGCCAGAAAATTTATCTGTAAAACAGTATTGTTTATTAACAGATTTTTTAATAAAAAAAAAAATATATTGATTATTTATATATTTTCATTTTATTTAAATAAAAATTTTTTATTTTTTTTATTTTTTTTTAAAGGACAGAAAGTATTTATGAGTACATATTTTATAGGTGACATTCATGGATGTTATAATCAATTTAAGTTTCTTTTAAAAAAAATAAATTTTAATTTACTTACAGATGAATTATGGATTACAGGAGATTTAGTTGGGAGAGGTCCTGATTCTTTGAAAGTTTTAAAATATATTTTTTCTTTAAAAAATAAAGCAAGATTAGTTTTAGGAAATCATGATTTAACTTTAATTTCTATATATTATGGAATTCATAAAAAATCTATAGAAAAAGAAATTTCAGAATTATTAGAACATAAAGATATAGATGATATTATAAATAAATTAAGACATGTTCCTTTAGTACAATATGATAAAAAAAGAAAATTAATTATGACTCATGCAGGAATTTTTCCAAAATGGAATTTAAATGAAATTTTATATTTTTCAAATGAGTTTCAAAAAAATATTTTAGGTGTAAAATTTTTAAAATATTTGCGTTATATGAATGGTGATTTTCCAAATATTTGGTTGAATAATTTTAATAAATATGATCGTTTTCGTTTTATTGTTAATGCTTTTACTCGTATGAGATATTGTTATTTAAATGGAGAATTAGATTTCAGTTATAAAGATACTCCTCCACATTTTAATAATAATATTGTTCCTTGGATGAATGTAAAAAATAAATTAGATAGAGATTTTTTAATTTTTTTTGGACATTGGTCTTCTTTGAAAAATATAGAAATTTCAAAAAATATTTTTTCTCTTGATTTTGGTTGTTGTTGGGGTAGGTATTTAAAAATTTTTAGATTAGAAGATAGAAAATTTTTTAAAAAAAAGTGTAATTTTAAATTATAATTTTAAAAAAAAACAAAATTTTTAAAGTTTTTATAAATATAAATAAAAATTTTTTAAAAATTTTATTATTAAAAATTTTAATAAAATATTTATAATAATTTGTTTATTTGAATAAATTTCTTTCTTCCTATAATAATTTTATTTATATATAAATATTTTTTTTAAAAATTTTTTATTTTTAAATTATATTAATTTATATAAAAAAATTTGTTATAGGAAGATTTATTTAAAAAAAAAAACTATTTTTATTTTAATTATTTTTTTTAGTTTTAAAATTAAAGAGTAATTTTAAATAATTTTTATTTTTTTTTGTATAAATTTTATTATTTATTTTTTTAAAAAAAAATAATTATTTTAATTTCGTATGATTTTATGAAATTTTTGTAAGCAAATAATGTTTTTAAATGGATTATGTTTTAATGTTTTAATTGATTCTATTGCTCCATTTATTGTCGTATTATAATATATTTGATATTGAATAGCTTTTTTTCGAATAAATTTAGTTTTTTTAATTTCTTTTTTTGAATATGCTGTATTTATTATATAAGAATATTTTTTTTTAATTCTTTGAGACATTTTTTTTTTTATAATGTATTTTTTTTGGATATTTTTAGATTTAATTCCGTATTTTTTTAAAAGTAAATAATTTTCTTCAATTGTATCTATTTTAAAATTAAATTTTATTAATGTTTTTGCAAGTTTTATAATATTTTTTTTATTTTCTTCTTTTAAAACTAATAATGTTCTTTTTTTGTTACTAATAATGTTTTTAGTTCCATACATTGCTTTTCCAAAAGCTTCAGAAAAATTTTTTCCTATTCCCATAACTTCTCCAGTAGATTTCATTTCTGGACCAAGTATTGGATCTGAATTAGAAAATTTATTAAATGGAAAAACAGCTTCTTTAACAGAAAAATATTTTAAATTAATTTCTTCTTTAAAGAAATTTTGTTTTTTTAAATTAATACCAATCATGACTTTAGTTGCTATTTTTGCTAAAGGAACCCCTGTTGCTTTAGAAATAAAAGGAATAGTTCTTGAAGCTCTTGGATTTACTTCGATTATGTATATTTTTTTATTTTTAATAGCAAATTGTATATTAATTAATCCTTTTATTTTTAATTCACAAGAGATTTTTTTTACTTGTTTTTTAATTTTTTTTAAAATTTTTTTATTTAATGTATATGATGGGAGTGAACAAGCTGAATCTCCTGAATGTATTCCAGCTGGTTCAATATGTTCCATAATACCTCCAATAAGCATATTTTTTCCATCATAAATAGCATCAACATCTACTTCGATAGAGTTTTCTAAATAGTGGTCTATTAAAACCGGTTGATTTTCATTATTTTTTAATCTATTTAAAAAATATTCTTTTAAATGAGTAAAGTTATATATTATTTCCATAGATTTACCACCTAAAACATATGATGGTCTAATCATAATTGGATATTTAATATTTTTTATTTCTTTTTTTGCTTCTAATATATTTTTTACAGTAGAATTTTTTGGTTGTTTTAAATTTAGTTTATTAATTATTTTTTGAAATTTTTTTCTATTTTCAGATTTTTCTATAGATTTGGAATGTGTACCAATAATTTTAACGTTTTCTTTGGTTAAACTTTTAGCTAATTTTAATGGTGTTTGTCCTCCAAATTGAATAATTATTCCCATTGGTTTTTCAATTTTTATTATTTCTAATACATTTTCTAAATTTATTGGTTCAAAATATAATCTATGAGAAGTATCATAATCAGTGGATACTGTTTCTGGATTACAATTAATAATAATTGTTTCAAAATTATTTTCTTTTAAAGCCTGTGCAGCATGTACACAACAATAATCAAATTCTATGCCTTGTCCTATTCTGTTTGGTCCGCTTCCTAAAATTATAATTTTTTTATTATTTTTTGTTGGTTTTGCTTCACATTCTTCTTCCCATGTAGAATACATGTATGAAATAGATGTTTTAAATTCTGCAGCACATGAATCTACTCTTTTATAAACTGGATGAATTTTTTTTATATTTCGTATTTTTCTAACATATTCTTCTGTTTTTTGAATTAAATAACCTATTCTTTTATCTGAAAATCCTTTTTGTTTGATTTTTTTTAAAAATTTTTTATTATTTACTTTATCTGGATTTTTTTGGATAATTTTTTCTGTTTTTATTATATTTTCGATTTGATCAAGAAACCATAAATCAATATTTGTTAATTTATTTATTGTATTTATTGAAATTTTTTTTCTAAAGGCATCGCCTATATACCATAATCTATCTGGTCCTGGATATTTTAATTCTTTTTTTATTATTTTTTTAGTATTTTTTATATCGTTTTTCTTTGTTAAATTAATAATTTTTGAATTAAATCCATCAGAATCTATTTCTAAGCTAATCATAGCTTTTTGAAGTGATTCTTGAAATGTTCGTCCAATTGCCATTACTTCTCCAACAGATTTCATTTGTGTTGTTAATCTGTTGTTGCTAGAAGGAAATTTATCAAAATTAAATCTAGGTATTTTAATTACTACATAATCTATTGATGGTTCAAAAGAAGCTGGTATATTTACTCCGGATACTGCGTTGTTTAATTCATCTAAAGTATATCCAATTGCAAGTTTTGCAGAAATTTTTGCAATAGGAAATCCTGTAGCTTTTGAAGCTAATGCGGATGATCGAGAGACTCTAGGATTCATTTCAATAACAACTATTTTACCGTTTTTAGGATTTATTGCAAATTGTACGTTTGAACCTCCTGTTTCAATTCCTATTTCTTTAAGAATTTTTATAGAATAATTTCTCATAATTTGATATTCTTTATCACTTAAAGTTTGAGCTGGTGAAACTGTTATTGAATCCCCTGTATGAATTCCCATCGGATCTATATTTTCTATTGAACAAACTATAATACAGTTATCATTTTTATCTCTTACAACTTCCATTTCATACTCTTTCCAACCAATCATTGATTCATCAATTAATAATTCTTTTGTTGGCGATAAATTTAATCCTTTTTTACAAATTTTTTTAAATTCTTGAAGATTATAAGCTATTCCTCCTCCTGTTCCTCCCATAGTAAAAGATGGTCTAATAATACAAGGAAAACCTATTTTTTTAGAAATTTTTATTGCTTCTTTTAAAGAGTGAGCAATACCTGATTTAGGTGTTTTAATTTTTAACTTTTTCATAGATTTTCTAAAAAGATTTCTGTCTTCTGCTTTTTTTATTGATTTTACTGTTGCTCCAATCATTTTTACTTTGAATTTTGATAAAATATTTTTATTATGTAATTTTAACGCACAATTTAAAGCTGTTTGTCCTCCCATTGTTGGTAATAAAGCGTCTGGTTTTTCTTTTTTAATAATTTTTTTAACTATTTTCCAATGAATAGGTTCAATATAAGTTTTATCAGAGATTTCTGGATCTGTCATTATAGTAGCTGGATTTGAGTTAATTAAAATTATTTTGTAACCTTCTTCTTTTAATGCTTTACAAGCTTGAGCTCCTGAATAATCAAATTCGCAAGCTTGTCCAATAATTATTGGACCTGCTCCTAATATTAATATTGATTTTATTTTTTTAGTTTTTGGCATATGATTCTCGTTTTTAATTTTTATTTTTTTTTATTTATTAGTTTTATAAAATATTTAAATAAAAATGATGCATCGTTTGGTCCTGGATTAGATTCAGGGTGTCCTTGAAAACTAAAGATAGGTTTGTTTTTGATAGATATTCCTTGAATGGTATCATCAAAAAGAGAGATATACGTAATTTTAATATTTTTAGGTAAGGTATTTTTTTCTATGACATAATTATGATTTTGAGAAGTTATAATAATTTTTTTTGTTTTAATATTTTGTACAGGATGATTTCCTCCATGATGTCCAAATTTCATTTTAATAATTTTAGCTTTATTAGCTAAACCAAGTATTTGATGACCTAAACAAATTCCAAACATTGGAAAATTATAATTCATTAATTTTTTTATAGATTTTATTGATTTTTTGAATTTTTTTGGATCTCCAGGACCATTAGAGAGAAATATTCCATCAGGTGATAATTTTAATATTTCATGGTATTTTGTATCTTGTGGAACAATTGTAAGTTTACATTTTTTTTTGAGGAACATTTTTATAATATTATTTTTAATTCCAAAATTATAAATAACAATATGTTTTTTTTTAATTTTCAAAAATTTTTTATATTTTAAATTTATAAAATTTTTATAAAAGTATTTTTTTTTATTATTAATTTTATTTATTTTATTGTTTTTAAAATTATTTTTTTTTATAAATTTTAATTTTTTATATTTTAAAATTTCTTCATAATTTTTAAAATTTGGAATTTTTTTTAAACATACAATACAACCTTTTTGAGAACCTGTTTTTCTTATTTTTTTTGTTAATTTTCTTGTATCAATATTTGTAATAGTTAATATATTTTTTTTTTTTAAGTATTTTTTTAATGTTTCTTCACTTCTATAATTACTTGCAATTTTTGATATATTTTTTATAATTACTCCTTTTGCATGTATAAATTTAGATTCTTCATCATTTTTATTGACTCCTACATTCCCTATATGAGGATAAGTAAAAGTAATAATTTGATTTTCATAAGATGGATCAGTTAAAATTTCTTGATATCCAGTCATAGATGTATTAAACACAATTTCTCCATTCTTTATTCCATATACTCCAATAGATTTTCCATAAAATTTACTTCCATCTTCAAGAATTAAAACGGCTGTGTTTTTCAAATTTTCTCCAAATTTTTTAGTTGATTGAAAAAATTTTATTTAGTATATAAAAATTAGTATGTTATAAAAAAATTTTTTTTTTAAAAAATTTAAATGACGTATGAATTTTAACTTTTAATTTTTAAAATATATTTTATATTTTTAATTTTTTTATAATTATTGTTTTAAAACATCTTCCATTGTAAATAATCCATTTTTTTTTGAAAATATCCAAATTGCAGATTTAATTGCTCCTTTAGAAAAAGTTTTTCTGTTAAATGCTTGATGTTGTATTTTTATTTTTTCTTCTTTATTAATAAACATAACAGAATGTTCACCAATAATTTTTCCTGCTCTAATACTATTAAATCCTATTTCATTGTTTTTTCTTTTATAATTTTTATTATCTTTATTTAGTACAGAAATTTTAGAAAAATCTTTTTTCATTGTTTTTGCTATTTTTTTTCCTAAATAAAGAGCGGTTCCAGAAGGAGCGTCTAATTTATTTCTATGATGAGATTCAAATATTTCAATATCTGAATATAAACCGATATTTTTTGTTGTAATTTCTAAAAGTTTTAAAATTAAATTAATTCCGATACTAAAATTTGGTGAATGCAATATACTTATTTTTTTAGATTTTTTTTTTATTTTTTTATAATTGTTTTTTGTTAATCCTGTAGTTCCAATAATTATTTTTTTATTATTTTTATAACAAAATTTTAAATTTTTCATGGTGTTTTTAGGGTTTGTAAAATCTATTAGGACATCAAAATTATTATTTTTTGTTATTTTATCTTCAATAGATATTTTTCTTTTTTTAGTATTTATAATTTTTTTTAATTTTTTAATATTTAATGAATTTTTTTCTTTTAATAAAAGTAATTTTAATTGAATTTTTTTATTTTTTTTAGATTCTTTAATTAAACTTTTTCCCATTTTTCCTAATGCTCCAGAAATTGCAAGTCTAATTTTTTTATTTTCCATTTTTTTTTCCTTAAAATTATTTTGTAATATATTTAAAAAAAATTTTAAAATTTTTATGAAAAATTTTTTTATTTCTTTTTTTTAAATATTTTTGAGTTGTTTTGTTTAAAATATTTTAGATTAGATTTTATATTTTTTTTAAAAAAAAATTTTTTGATAAAAAATTTTTATATAAAATATATTTTATTGAATTTTAAAAAATTAGATTATAAATTTTTTTATATAAATTTTAAATTTTTTTTGAATTAATTATTTTTAGAATATATATTGTTATACCTATAAATATAATAAAATCAGATATATTAAATATAGGAAAATGAAGAGATTTATAATGCAAATCAATAAAATCTATTATGTATCCATATTTTATTCGATCAATTAAATTTCCTATAGAACCACTTATTATAAAAATTAATGAACAATTATTTTTTTTATTTTTTATAACTAACTTAAATATTTTAAAAATTAATAAAAAAATAATTAAGAAATAAATTATGAATAAATATTTATTTTGAAATATTTTTATTGAAGAAAACAATCCAAAGATTAAACCATAGTTTTTAACATATAAAATATTTAAATTTAATGAAATAAATTTTATTTGATTAATTTTAAAATTTTTTAAGATTAATAATTTTATATAGTAATCTAAAAATATTATAAAATTAAATAAAATTATATATAATTTGTTTTTTAAAAAAAAAATTTTCATTTATGCAAAAACTCTATTTTTTTCTTCTCCTAAAATATTAGAAACACATTTTTTACAAATTAATTCAGATTTATTTTTTTTTGGAAAATAATTCCAACATCTTTTACATTTTTTTCCGTGATTTAATTTTAATTGAATTTTAATATTTTTAATGAATTTATTAGTTTTTAAATTTTTTGGTGCGTTAGAAAATTTTTTAATAAAACATTCTGAAGTTAAAAAAATGTATTGTAATTCTTTTTCAAGAATCTTAAGTATTTTAAATAATTTTTTTTTTAAAAATAGAGTAATGGAAATTTTTAAAGAGTTTTTAATTTCTTTTTTTTCTTTTTTTTTTTCTATAAGTCTATTAATTTCATTTTTTATTTTGAAAATTTTTTTCCAGTTTGTATTACCAATATATTTTTTTTCAGAATATGAAATTTTTTTTTTAAACCATTCTTTTTTAAAAATATCTATTGATTTTTTTTTATTAGGAAAATTTTTCCATATTTCATATGATGTAAATGGAATAATTGGAAAAATCCACATATTTAACATTTGAAGTATAGTAAATATTGTTGTTTGACAACTCCTTCTATTGATTCCATTTTTAGAAGATGTATATAAACGGTCTTTAATAATATCTAAATATATTGAGCTCATTTCTATAAAACAAAAGTTTAAGATTAATTTTATTACTTTATGAAATTGATATTTTTTATATGAATTAATTATTTTGTTTTGTATTTTAAATGCTTTTTTAATAGCCCAAATATCTATTTGTAACATTTTTTCTTTTATAGAATGTTTTTTAGGATTAAAATCGTATATATTTCCTAAAAAAAATCTAGCTGTATTTCGAATTTTTCTATAAGAATTTGCTGTTTGTTTTAATATTTTTTCAGAAATTGAAATATCTTTAGAATAATTACTAGAGGCAACCCATAGACGTAATATATCAGCTCCATATTTTTTTATTATAGAATTTGGACTAATAGTGTTTCCAATAGATTTTGACATTTTTTTTCCGTCTTTATCAATTGTAAAACCATGAGTTATAACTTTTTTATATGGAGATTTTTTTTGTAATAAAGATGATATTATTAAAGAAGACATAAACCATCCTCTATGTTGATCTGATCCTTCTATATATAAATTTGAAATTTTTATTTTATTTTTATTTTTTTGATATATAGAAGAAGTATGCATACATCCAGATTCAAACCATACATCTAGAATATCTTTAGATTTTTTATAATTTTTTGATTCATTTTTTAAAAATTTATTTTTATCAATTTTCCACCATTCTTCTATTCCGTTTTTTTTTATTAATTTTATAATTTTTTTTAAAAAAATGTTGGTATGTTTATGTAATTTTTTAGTTTTTTTATGTATAAAAAAAGGCAAAGGAACTCCCCATGATCTTTGTCTAGAAATACACCAGTCTGGTCTTTTATCTACTAAAGAAATCATATTTTCTTTTGTCCATTTTGGAATCCAAGAAACTTTTTTTATTATTTTTATTGTTTTTTCTTTAAATTTTTTCTGATTTAAATTTATAAACCATTGATTTGTTGATCTAAATATAACTGGTGTTTTATGTCTCCAACAGTAAGGATAAGAATGTTTTATTTTATTATTTTTTAATAAAGAATTATTTTTTTTTAAAAGATTAATTATAATTGAATTTATATTAAAAATATTTTTATTATTTAATTTTTTATGTATTTTGTTTTTATAGTTTCCAAAAGAATCAATAAAGTTTTTTGGAGAAATTTTATATTTTTTGCAAGCAATATAATCTTCTTGCCCATGAGCTGGAGAAGTGTGAACGATTCCTGTCCCAATATCTAAAATAACATGATTACTTAATATTGTTTGTAATTTTTTTTTTAAAAAAGGATGAAAAAAATTTAAATTTTCTAATTTTTTTCCTTTGGTAGATGAAATAATTTTATATTTTTTAATATTAATAATTTTTAAGATTTCATTAGTTCTTGATTCTGCTATAATAAAAATTTTTTTTTTAGCGTCAATTAAGTTATAAATAAAATTTGGATTTATAGAAATTGCTTGGCTTGCTGGTAATGTCCAAGGAGTGGTTGTCCAGACAATTAAATATATTTTTTTTTTTAGAATGATATTTTTTTTTATATTAAAGATTTTGAATATTTTTGTTTTATTAATAGATTTTAAAGAAAAGTAAATGGATTCAGATGTTTTTTCTTTATGTTCTACTTCAGCTTCTGCTAAAGAAGATTGACATTCTATACACCAATGTATTGGTTTTAATCCTTGATATAAATATTTTTTTTTTAGTATTTTTGCTAATATTTTTATAATATTTGCTTGATTTTTATAATCCATTGTTAATAATGGATTGTTCCAATCAGCTAATATTCCTAATCTAATAAAATCTTTTTTTTGATTTTTTACTTGATTAAGAGCATATTTTCTACATTTTTCTCGAATTTTTTTTTTACTAAAATTTTTAAATTTTTTTTTATATTTTTTTTCAATACTGTGTTCAATAGGTAAACCATGACAATCCCAACATGGAATAAAAGGTACGTAATATCCTGATAAGTGTTTAAATTTAATAATAATGTCTTTTAGAATTTTATTGAGAGCATGTCCAATATGAATGTTTCCATTTGCATAAGGAGGTCCATCATTAATAATAAATTTTTTTAATTTTTTTTTAGAATCAATTACAGATTTATATATATTTTTTTTTTTCCATTCAATTAATATTTCTTTTTCTTTTAGTGGTAAATTTCCTCTCATAGAAAAATTTGTTTGAGGTAGTTGTAAAGTTTTTTTGTAATTTTTCATTATTTTTTTCTCATTATTTCAATAATTTTTAAATAATTTTTATATTTTCAATATGTAAATATAAAATTATTTATTTTTTATATTTTTTTTAAATATTTTATAAAAATTTTTTAAATATTTTTTGTATATAAAAACTTTATTTGTATAATAAAAGAATGTATTACAATATATTTTAATATAAGGAATATGTTTTGGCTAATATTAAATCTTCAAAAAAAGATGCAATAGCATCTGAAAAAAAAAAAAAAATAAATAATGTAAAACGTTCTAGAATTAAAACTTACATCAAGAAGGTTTTATTTTATATATCTAAAAATAATTTTAAAAAATCAATGTTTTCTTTTATTCAAATGCAATCTATTTTAGATAAGTATTCTTTAAAAGGAATCATACATAAGAATAAAGTAGCGCGATATAAATCTAATTTATTAAGAAAAATTAAAAAAATAAATGAGAATAATTAATTTTGTTAGATAATTTTTAAATTTTATTTTATCAGTATTATCTCTAAATTTTTTAATTTTATTTTAGAATATAATACTGATGTATATAAAATTCATTTTGTAAGCGAATCAAAAAATTTTTTTACTCCATCAAAAAATCTTTTCGATCTAGGACTATTTTTTTTATTTTTATTCTTTTTTAAACTTTTTCCAAGTTTATATAGTAATTTTTTTTGATTTTCATTTAAGTTTATTGGTGTTTCTATTACAACTTTACATAAAAGATCTCCAACATAATTATTTTTAATAGATTTAACTCCTTTTGCTGGAATTCTAAATAATTTATTAGATTGTGTTTCAGGTGGTATTTTTAATTTAATTTTTCCATGTAATGTTGGTACTTCAACTATACCTCCTAATGCAGCCATCGTAAAATTTATGGGTATTTCACAAAATAAATTATTTTTTTCTCTTTTAAAAATTTGATGTTCATTAACTTTTATTTTAATGTATAAATCTCCTGCAGGAGCATTATTTTCTCCAATTTCTCCTTCATTGTTTAATCGAATTTTGTCGTTATTATCTATTCCAGCAGGAATTTTAATAGATAATTTTTTTGTTGTTTTAATTCTTCCATGTCCATAACATGTTTTGCATGGATTTTTTATAAACTTTCCTTTTCCATGACATACTGGACAAGTTTGTTGAACAGTAAAAAAACCTTTTCTAGTATGTATATTTCCGTTTCCATTACATGTTTTACATATTTCTGGATCAGTTCCGAATTCTGTTTTTTTTCCATAACATTTGTTACAAGTTTTTAAAGATGGAATATAAATTTTTTTAGTTACGCCTTTTACTGCATCTTCTAAATCTATATTTAAATTGTATTGTAGATCAGATCCTTTAGAATTTTCTTCTCTACTATTTCCAAAAATGTCTCCGAAAACATCTCCAAAGATATCTCCAAAATCAGTTGTATGAGTAAAACTTTCATGATATTGATTATTAGAAGCATTATTATCGAAAGCGGAATGTCCATATTTATCATATGCTGCTCTTTTTTCTGGATTTATTAAAATTTCATATGCTTCTTTTATTTCTTTAAATTTTTTTTCAGAACTTTTACTATTTTTATTTCGATCAGGATGATATTTTACTGCTAATCTTTTATATGCTCTTTTAATTTCTCTATCATTTGCAGATTGTGAAATATTTAACATTTCATAATAATCTTTTTTATTCATGTTATTAAAATATACCTTACGAATATGAAATTATTTTTTTTTTTTAAAACGGACTATTTTTTATTTTTTTTTTTTTTTTTAGAGTCCGTTTTAATTTAATACAATTGCTTTTAATTTTTTAAAAATTTAATTTATTTTTTTTTATCTTTTACTTCTTCAAATTCTGCATCAACTACATTAGAATCTTTTTGTTTATTATTTTTATTTTTTTGATTATTTTGTTCAGGTGTTTGTTCTTTTTTAGTTGCTTCAATTAATTTTGAAGATTCTTTTAATAATTCTTGTATGTTTTTTTCTATATTTTCTTTATTTTCTAATTTTAATGAATCGTCTAAATTTTTTAAAGCTTTTTCAATAGATTTTTTATCTATATCACTTAATTTATCTTGACATTCTTTAAGTTGTTTTTTTGTACTATGAGAAATTTGATCACCTTGATTTCTAATTTGGACTAGTTCTTCAAATTTTTTGTCTGCTTCTGCGTTTTCTTCTGCTTCGGAGATCATTTTTTTAATTTCTTCTTCTTTTAGTCCAGATGACGATTGTATGGTAATTTTTTGTTCTTTTCCTGTTTTTTTATCTTTTGCAGAGACATGTAAAATTCCATTAGAATCTATATCAAAAGTTACTTCTATTTGTGCCATTCCTCTTGGTGCTGGTTGAATTCCATCTAAATTAAATTGTCCTAGTGATTTGTTATCAATAGATTTTTTTCTTTCTCCTTGTAGTACATGAATTGTAACTGCAGATTGATTATCTTCTGCGGTAGAAAAAACTTGACTATGTTTGGTAGGAATCGTTGTATTTTTATTAATTAAAGGAGTCATGATTCCTCCCATTGTTTCAATTCCAAGAGATAAAGGTGTTACATCTAATAAAAGCACATCTTTTACATCTCCTGCTAAAACTCCACCTTGTACTGCTGCTCCTACTGCTACTGCTTCATCTGGATTTACATCTTTTCTTGGTTTTTTTCCAAAAAAATTAGATACTTTTTTTTGAACCATTGGCATTCTTGTTTGCCCACCTACTAGAATAATATCATCTATATCTTTTATGGATAATTTTGCGTCTTTTAAAGCAGTTTCTAGTGGTTTTATTGATTTTTGAATTAAATCTTCTACAAGTGATTCTAATTTTGATCTTGTAACTTTAATATTTAGGTGTTTTGGTCCGTTTGAATCAGCTGTAATGTAAGGGAGATTAACGTTAGTTTCTTGAGAAGAAGATAATTCTATTTTAGCTTTTTCAGCAGCTTCTTTCAACCTTTGCATAGCTAAAGAATCATTTTTTAAGTTAAATCCTTGATCTTTTTTAAATTCTTTTACTAAATAATTTATTAATCTACTATCAAAATCTTCTCCTCCTAGATGTGTATCTCCATTGGTTGATAAGACTTCGAATGTTTTTTCTTTATCAACTTCATCTATTTCTATAATGGAAATATCAAAAGTTCCTCCACCTAAATCATATACAGCAATTGTTCTATTACCTTTATTTTTATCTAATCCATAAGCTAAAGCTGCAGCAGTGGGTTCGTTAATTATTCTTTTTACTTTTAATCCTGCAATTTTTCCAGCATCTTTGGTAGCTTGTCGTTGTGTATCATTAAAATACGCAGGAACAGTTATTACAGCTTCAGAAACTTTTTCTCCTAAATAATCTTCTGCAGTTTTTTTCATTTTTTTTAAAATTTCAGCAGAAATTTGAGGAGGAGCAAATTTTTTATTTTTAATATCAATCCATGCATCATTATTATTTGATTTAATTATTTTATACGGCATTATTTCGATATCGCGTTGCACTTCTTCATCTGTAAATTTTCTTCCAATTAATCTTTTTATTGCAAATAATGTATTTTTTGGATTTGTTACAGATTGTCTTTTAGCAGGTTGACCAACTAAAATTTCTCCATTTTCTGTATAAGCAATAATTGAAGGTGTTGTTCTTTCTCCTTCAGAATTTTCTAAAACTTTTGCTTCTTTACCATCCATTATTGCAACACAAGAATTTGTAGTACCTAAATCTATTCCAATAATTTTACCCATATATTTTCCTATATTAATTGTTAAAATATTTTTTATTAAAATTTTTTATAAAAATAATTCTTAATAATAATAGAATGTGGGCTTTTTTATAAGACCTCAAGTCTTTTATAAAAAATTTTTTATATTGATTTTTTTTTATAAAATATTTTTTTTAAATTAGTTTTTTAAAAAAAATATTAATTAATGTTATTATACGTTAAAAATTATTATTTTACATGAGATAAATTTATTTTAAAGAATCTTGTTTTTTAGAGATGATTTAATTTTTTAATTGTATATACTTTATAAATTAATTTAATGAAAAAATAAGGAATATTTTTTATGAATCAAAAAATAATTGAGTATGTTGGTGTATTTTTTTTTGTTTTTCTTGTATTTTTCTTTTGTTTTATTTCTTTAGTTATGAGTTTTATTTTAGGAGAAAAGTCTTATTCAAAATCTAAAAATATTCCTTTTGAATCTGGAACTCCATCTACTGGTGGAGTACATATAAGATTTTTTGTTAAATTTTATTTAATTGCAATTTTTTTTGTAATATTTGATATTGAATCAATGTATTTATATTCTTGGTCTGTTTGTGTAAGAGAATGCGGTTGGACTGGTTTTATAGAAGCATCAATTTTTATTTTTATGATATTATTATCTTTATTATATTTGTTTAGGATTAAAGCATTAAATTGTATGTATTCAAATAATAAAAATTTACAAAATTAATTATAAATTTTATTTTTAAGAAGAGATTTTTATATGAAATATACTTTAACAAAAATACATTTTAATAAAAAAAAAAACAATACTAAAATAGAAAAAAAAATTTGTTCTGATCCTCTCGAAAAATCTTTAAAAGGTAATATTTTTTTTGGAAATTTAAAAAAAATTATAAATAATTTAGTAAATTGGGGAAGAAAGAATTCTTTATGGCCTTATAATTTTGGTTTATCTTGTTGTTATGTAGAAATGGTAACTGCATTTACTTCTGTTCATGATATATCTCGTTTTGGTTCAGAAGTTTTAAGGGCTTCTCCACGGCAAGCGGATGTTATGGTCATTGCAGGTACTCCGTTTATTAAAATGGCTCCTATTATAAAACGTTTATATGATCAGATGTTAGAACCAAAATGGGTTATTTCAATGGGATCTTGTGCAAATTCTGGAGGAATGTATGACATTTATTCTGTGGTTCAAGGTATAGATAAAATTCTTCCTGTAGATGTTTACATACCTGGTTGTCCTCCAAGACCTGAAGCTTATATTCAAGGATTAATGCTTTTACAAAAATCTATTTCAAAAGAGAGAAGACCTTTATCATGGATTATTGGAGATCAAAAAATTTATAAAGCTAATTTAAAATCTCAAAAAAAAAATAATCATTTAAGAGTAAAATCTATGTATGATTTTAAAGATCCAAATAAAATTTAGTTTTATAAACTATTTTTTTTTGAAAAAAATAGTTAAAATAATTGTTATTAACTCTCTATAATTTTCTAATAAGGTATTTTAAAATTTATGATAGATTTTAATAAAAAAAATCTTTTTTCAAATGATAGTGAATGTAAAAAATATGATAAAACCTTTATTATTAAAGAGTTATATAATCATTTTGGTAAAAAAATGTTTTTTGTTCAATCAACTAAAATTTCATGTCCTATAGTTTGGTTAGATCGAAAAAATTTATTAAAAATTGTTTCATTTTTATGTAAAGAAAATAAATTTTATGATATGTTATTTGATTTAAGTGCAATTGATGAAAGAGTTCGTACATATAAAAATTTATTTCCAAAATCTGATTTTTCTGTTTTTTATCATTTTTTATCTGTTTCTGATAATTCTGATATTATAATAAAAGTTCCTTTATTTGAAAACAAATTAAAAATTGATACTATTACAAATTTTTTTTTAAATGCGAATTGGTATGAAAGAGAAGTTTGGGATATGTTTGGAATTTCTTTTATTGGACATCCTCATTTAACTAGAATTATTATGCCAAAAACATGGAAAGGTCATCCTTTAAGAAAAGATTACCCTGCAAGAGCAACTGAGTTTTCTCCATATCATTTAAATGAAGATTTGCAAGATTCAGCAATGAAGGATTTAAAGTTTCGACCAGAAGAATGGGGAATGAAAAGAAAAGATAAAAATGAAGATTTTATGTTTTTAAATTTAGGACCAAATCATCCTTCTGCGCATGGAGCATTTAGAATTGTTCTTCAATTAAAAGGAGAAAAAATAGTTAATTGTGTTCCTGATATTGGTTATCATCATAGAGGAGCTGAAAAAATGGGAGAAAGACAATCTTGGCATAGTTATATTCCATATACAGATAGAGTGGAATATTTAGGAGGTTGTGTAAATGAAATGCCATATATTTTATCTATTGAAAAATTATCAGGAATAAAAGTTTCTTCTCGAGTTGAATTTATTAGAATTATGTTATCGGAATTATTTAGAATAAATAGTCATTTATTATATATATCTACTTTTATTCAAGACGTTGGAGCAATGAGTACAGTTTTTTTAGCTTTTACTGATCGACAAAAAGTATATGATGTAATAGAATTTATTACTGGATTTAGAATGCATCCAGCTTGGTTTAGAATTGGAGGTGTTGCTCATGATTTACCTAAAGGTTGGAATATTTTTTTAAAAGAATTATTAGAATGGCTTCCTAAAAGATTAGATTTATATATAAAAATAGCTTTAAAGAATAGCATATTAATTTCTCGTTCTAAAGGAGTAGCAAATTATTGTTTACAAGATGCTTTAAATTGGGGAGTTACTGGATCTGGTTTAAGAGCAACTGGTGCAAATTTTGATATTAGAAAAGTTAGACCTTATTCAGGATATGAAAATTTTGAATTTGAAGTTCCATTAGGGAATGGTATTAGTGATTGTTATAGTAGAGTGATGTTAAAAGTTGAAGAAATATATCAAAGTTTAAAAATTTTGGATCAATGTTTAAAAAATATGCCGGAAGGAGATTATAAAACTGATCATCCTTTAACAACTCCTCCATATAAACAGTGTACTTTACAAAATATTGAAACTTTAATAACACATTTTTTACAGGTTTCTTGGGGAACAGTAATTCCTGTGGGAGAAAGTTTTCAAATGATTGAAGCTACAAAAGGAATTAATAGTTATTATATAATTAGCGATGGAAATACGATGAGTTATCGTACTAGAATTAGAACTCCAAGCTTTCCTCATTTACAACAAATTCCGTCAGTAATTAATGGTAGTGTTATATCAGATTTAATTACTTACTTAGGCAGTATTGACTTCGTTATGTCTGATGTAGATAGGTAAAAAAATGATAAAAAAAAAAATTAGTCAAGAAAAGTATTTTATAAATGCTTTAATTAAATCTGAGATTTTAAAAATAAGAAATAATTTTCCGACAAGTCAATCAGTTTTAATTGAATCTTTAAAAATTGTTCAAAAATACTATGGTTGGGTTTCTGATAGTTCTATAAAATTTATTTCTAAAATATTAAATATTTCTATTAGTGATATAGAAAGTGTAGCAACTTTTTATAGTCAAATTTTTAGAAAACCTATGGGTCGTTATGTAATTAAAATTTGTGATAGCATGGTATGTTATGTTTTAGGATATAAAAAAATAAAAAAAATAATTAATAAAACTTTAAATGTTAAGTTTGGAAAGACTACACAAGATAAAAATATTACTTTTCTTCCTATTTGTTGTTTAGGAGCTTGTGATAAAGGTCCAGTTATAATGATTAATGAAAAAACATATTTTAATGTAAATAAAATTTCTATTTTAAAATTATTGGATTCGATAAAATGAAATATAAAAATTTATCAGAAGAAACTCATCCTTTAACTTGGAGATTTAGAAAAGATAAAGAAACTGTATGGATAAAAGAATATATTAATAAAAATGGATATCAATCTTTATTAAAATCTTTAAAAGATATGAATTCTCATAGTATTATTGATAAAGTTTTACGATCTGGATTGAAAGGTAGAGGAGGGGCTGGTTTTTCAACTGGATTAAAATGGAGTTTAATGCCAAAAAATGAAGAACATAAAAAACGATATTTGGTATGTAACGCTGATGAAATGGAACCAGGAACATATAAAGATCGATGGATAATAGAAAATTGTCCTCATCAATTAATTGAAGGGATGATAATTAGTGCTTTTGCTTTAAAAGTTTCATGTGGATATATATTTTTAAGAGGAGAATATTTAGTTCCTGAAAAAATATTAATTAAAGCAATAGATGAAGCATATAAAAAAAATTTTTTAGGAAAAAATATTTTAAATACTAATTTTTCGTTTGAGTTATATTTACATACCGGAGCTGGAAGATATATTTGTGGGGAAGAAACAGCATTAATTAATTCTTTAGAAGGGAAAAGAGCTAATCCTAGATTAAAACCTCCTTTTCCAGCGAATTTAGGATTATGGGGTTATCCAACTTGTGTTAATAACGTTGAAACTTTGTCAAATGTTCCAGCTATTATTTCTCATTCAGTTGATTGGTATAAAAATTTATCAAGAAATGAGGATTCTGGTACTAAATTAATGGGTTTTTCTGGTTCTGTTAAAAATCCAGGAGTTTGGGAACTTCCTTTCGGTACTACTGCAAGAGAGATACTTGAAGATTATGCTCATGGAATTAAAGATGGTTTAAAATTGAAAGCTTGGCTTCCTGGAGGAGCTGGAACCGATTTTTTAACTAAAAAACATATTGATGTTAAAATGGGTTTTTTAAGTATACAAAATGTTGGAAGTAGATTAGGAACGGGATTGGCATTTGCTATAGATAACAAAGTAAATATTGTTTCTTTAGTTCTAAATTTAGAAAAGTTTTTTTCTCGAGAATCTTGTGGGTTATGTACGCCTTGTCGAGATGGACTTCCATGGATTGTAAAAATTTTAGAATCTATTAAAAAAAAAAATGGACATTCAGAAGATTTAGAAATTTTAGAGAATTTATGTTTTCAAATGGGTCCTGGAAAAACTTTTTGTGCTCATGCACCAGGTGCAATATCACCTTTAAAGAGTGCAATAAAATATTTTCGTTCAGAGTTCGAAAATGGAATTATAAAAATAAAAAAAAAAATTATAAAAAAAATTTCTGGAATTTAATTAATATTTAAAAATTATAAAAAAAAAAAAAAAAAATCAAAAAAAAATATTTATAAATTTTTTTAGTATACATAAATATTTATTATTTCTTTTTTTTTATTAAATTTTAAAAAATTTGGAAAAATTTATTATGGTGAAAATTTATATAGATGGAAAAAAGTATTTTGTTAAAAAATCACATAATTTACTAGAATCTTGTTTAAATTTAGGATTTAATATTCCTTATTTTTGTTGGCATCCAAAATTAGGTAGTATTGGAGCATGTAGACAATGTGCAGTTAAAAAATATCAGAATAAAAATGATTCTCATGGAATCTTAGTGATGTCTTGTATGACTCCAGTAGAAAAAAATATAGTTATTACCATTAATGATCAAGAATCTTTTATTTTTCGAAAGAATATTATTGAATTATTAATGTTAAATCATCCTCATGATTGTCCTGTTTGTGAAGAAGGGGGAAATTGTCATTTACAAGATATGACTGTGATGAGTAAACATTATTCACGTCGATATAGATTTGATAAAAAAATTTATAAAAGCCAATATCTTGGAAATTTTATATCACATGAAATGAATCGATGTATATCATGTTATAGATGTGTTAGATATTATCGAGATTATGCTGGTGGAAAAGATTTTAATGTTTATGGATCAAGTAATAATATTTATTTTGGAAGATTTAAAGATGGTGATTTAGAAAGTGAATATTCTGGAAATTTAATTGATGTTTGTCCAACAGGTGTTTTTACAGATAAAACTTATTCTGAAAATTATTCTAGAAAGTGGGATATTCAGAATGCTCCTAGTATATGTTCGCATTGTAGTATTGGATGTAACATAATTGCTGGTGAACGATATAATAAAATTATACGTATTGAAAATAGGTATCATGAAGATATTAATAATTATTTTTTATGTGATTTAGGTCGTTTTGGATATGGTTATTCGAATGCTTTAAATAGACCGAAATACTTTTATTTTAAAAAAAATAATATTTTTGAAAAACAAGTCAGTTCTAAAAAAAGTATTAAAAAAATTGTAAAAATTTTAAAAAATTCTAATTTAGTTTTAGGAATTGGTTCATCAAGAGCTAGCATTGAAACTAATTTTGCTTTGAAAGAATTAGTAGGAAGAGATAATTTTTCTACAGGTATGATTGATATTGATCATGAATGCACACAATTAATTTTAAAAATATTAAAAAAAAATGTTTTTCATGTTCCTTCTTTAAAAGAAGTGGAAGATTATGATTCAATATTAGTTTTAGGGGAAGATATTACTCAAACTTCTTCAAGATTAGCTTTATCAATTAGACAAGCTTTGAAGAAAAGATCAAATAAATTTTTAAAAAAAAATAATATTCCAAATTGGCATAGTTTTGCTATAAATAATTCTTTTGTTAATATAAAAAAGTTCTTATTTTTAACATATATTAAGAAAACTAGGTTAGAAGATGTTTCGTCTTATTCATTTCATTCGAATATATTTGATCAAATATTTTTTATAAATTGTATTTTAAAAAATATAAATAAAAAAAATGATTTAAATGGACCATTTAAAAACGAAATAAAAGAAAAATCGTTATATATTTCTAAAATATTATTAAAATCAAAAAGAATACTAATAGTTTCTGGTTCTCATTCTAGAAATTTATCTTTAATAAAATCTTCTTATAATTTGGCGTTAAATTTAAAAAAATTAGGTTTTCATATTGGTCTAATTTTATTAACCCCGCAGGCAAATTCTTTAGGACTTTCTATAATTAATGGTTTATCTTTAAATAAATCTTTAGAAAAAGTTAAAAAAAAAAAAAATAATACTTTAATTGTTGTAGAAAATGATTTATTTTATTCATTTCCGAAATTTTATTTAAATAAAATTTTAAAAAATTTTACTAATATTATTGTAATGGATCATCAAAAGACGAAAACTTTTAAAATAGCTAATATTTCTATTCCTGTTGCAAATTTTTTTGAAAGTACGGGAACAGTTATTAATTATGAGTTACGTGCACAAAGATTTTTTCAAGTATATGATCCAAAATTTTATAACAAAAAAATTTCTATTATTTCTTCTTGGAAAATTTTAAATAAAATAAATTATTATTTATATAAAGTTATTGAGAAAAAAATAAATTTAGATGATTTTATTAGTATTTGTGTTCAGAAAATCCCATTTTTAGAAAATATTAAAAAAGCGTCTCCTAGAGCGTCATTTAGAGTTTTTGGTCAAAAAGTACCTAGATCTCCTCATAGATCTAGTGGAAGAACTTCTTTAAGAGCAGATATAGATGTTCATGAAATTAAACAGTCTAATGATAAAGATTCAATGTTTTCTTTTTCAATGGAAGGAAGTTCAACATATAAAAAATATACTTCTTTAATACCTTTTGTATGGTCTCCTGAATGGAATTCTTCGCAAGGATTACATAAATTTCAAAAAGAAGTTTCTGGAAGTTTATTAGCAGGAAATCCTGGAAAAATTTTGTTTCAAAAAAATGAGAAAAAAAAAATAAATTATTTTCATGATTCTCCTGGAGTTTTTGTTAAAAATAAAAATCTTATTATAGTTCCTTATTATTTATTGTTTGGTACGGAAGAAATGAGTCAATATTCAGATTTAATTAAAAAAAAAATTAAGCCTTCTTATCTTTTAATAAATCCTTTAGACGCTAAACGTTTTAATATTTCTAACAAAAAAAAAGTTACTTTTACATGTTTAAATGATAGTTATAATTTTTTTGCAGTTTATTCAAATTCTTTAGAGTTAGGACAAATAGCTTTACCAATAGGACAATTTCAAACATCTGTTTTTCTTATTGGAAAACAAATACAAGATTTAAAGGAAGTTTAAAATGTATTTTTTATCTATAATAAATAAAACTTTAATCTTAAATATTTTTTTTTCTTTTTTAGTTTTTTTTTCAATTGTAATATTTGGAGCAATGTTAACAGTTATTGAAAGAAGATTGTTAGCTCTTTTTCAAAATAGATATGGTCCAAATAGAGTAGGTTGGTTTGGTTCTTTGCAATTATGTGCGGATATGATAAAAATTTTTTTTAAGGAAGATTGGATACCTAATTTTAGTAATAAATTAATTTTTATTTTATCTCCTGTTTTTGCTTTTAGTACTATTTTATTAACAGTTGTTATGATTCCTTTTTCTATTAATAAATATATAATAAATTTAAAAATTGGTGTATTATTTTTTTTAATGATGGCAGGTTTATCTATTTATTCAATATTATTAGCAGGATGGTCTAGTAATAATAAATATTCATATTTGGCGGCAATTAGAGCATCTGCTCAAACTTTAAGTTATGAGGTATTTCTTGGATTATCTGTAATGGGTACTGTAGTAAAAGCAGGTTCTTTTAATTTATTAGATATTATTCGAAGTCAAGAACATATATGGAATTTTATTCCTCAATTTTTAGGATTTTTAATGTTTTTTATTTCTTCTTTGGCTGTTTGTCATAGACATCCATTCGATCAACCTGAATCAGAACAAGAACTTGCGGATGGTTTTCATATTGAATATTCTGGAATGAAATTTGGAATGTTTTTTATTGGAGAATATGTTTCTATGATTATTATGTCGTTTTTAATAACAATATTATTTTTTGGAGGGTTTTATGGTTTTTTTTATCCATCATTTGTTTGGTTGTTTTTAAAATCTTTATTTTTTTTATTTTTATTTATTTTAATACGTGCATCTTTACCTCGACCTAGATATGATCAAGTAATGATTTTTGGTTGGATGTTTTGTTTACCTATTTCTTTAATTAATCTTATTTTTACAAGTTTTTTAACTTTATATAATACATAATAAAATTAAGGATGTTTATATATGTTTTTAAAAAATATTATTATGGGTATATTTTCTCAAATAAATAGTATGTTTTTCATTTTCATGAATTCTTTTTCTAAAAGGGAAACAAAATTATATCCTGAAGTTCCTGTTTCATTATCTCCAAGATATAGAGGAAGAATTGTTTTAACAAAAACTAAAGATAAAAAAGAACGTTGTGTTGCTTGTAATTTATGTGCTGTTGTTTGTCCTGTAGGTTGTATATCATTACAAAAAGAAAATTTATCAAATAAGCGTTGGCATGCAAAGTTTTTTAGAATAAATTTTTCTCGATGTATATTTTGTGGATTATGTGAAGAAGCTTGTCCAACAGCTGCAATTCAATTGATTCCAGATTTTGAATTGGCAGAATATAAAAGATCAGATTTAATATATGAAAAGAAAGATTTATTAATTTCTGGTCCTGGAAAATATTCTGATTATGATTTTTATAAATATTCAGGAATTTCAATTAAAGAACCTAAAAAATATTTTATTAAGAAAGAAGTAAAAAAAGTTGATTTAAAAAGTATTTTACCTTAGGAAATAATTTATGAATATTTTTTTTTATATTTTTAGTTTTATTTCAGTTTTATCGACTATTCTTGTTATTTTTCAAAAAAATCCTTTGTATTCTTTGTTATATTTAATTGTTTCTTTTTTATCTTTTTCAGGAATATATTTTTCTATTGGTGCTTATTTTATAGGTGCTTTGGAAACAATTATATATTCTGGGGCTATTATGGTTCTTTTTGTTTTTGCTATTATGGTATTAAATTTGGGAGAACAAACTCTTAAAGAAGAAAAAAAATTATTTTCAAAAAAAATATTTTATTTTTCATTGTTTTTATCAATTATAATTTTTTTTATAATATTTCACGTTATATTTAGAATACCAGATGTTTTAGTTCATTTTAATTTATATGATACGAGTTTAATAGGAATTGCTTTATTTAATAAATATATCTGGTTTGTAGAGTGTTCTTCGATGTTATTGTTAGCTGCATTAATAATAGTATTTCATTTATTTAATAACAAAAAATATGTTAAAGACGAATAATATTATTGCTTCTTTGGAGATTATTTTGATAATTATTTTAAATGGTTTAATTTTATCAATTATATTGTTTTGTTTGGGATTTTTATGTTTGATTGTTCGAAGAAATTTATTATATGTTCTTCTAGGTTTAGAAATTATGATTAATTCTTTAGCTTTATTTTTTGTTGTTATAGGAAATTATTGGAATCAAATAGATGGGCAAGTAATATATATTTTTATTATTACTATAGCAGCTTCTGAAGCTAGTATTGGTTTAGCTTTTTTAATTAATGTTTATAAATATAAAAAAACTTTAGATATTGATATTTTAAGTGAGATGAAAAAATGAATTTATTGTTTCCTATAATTTTTTTACCTTTAATAAGTTTTTTAATAATTATTTTTTCTAAAGAAAAATTTTCAAAAGTTTTTTATAATTTTTTTGGAGTTTTTCCTACTTTTATTTGTTTTGTATTAACTAATTATATTTTTTTAAATTATTTTAATTCTATTGATAAAAATTTTGAAAACATATTTTGGAATTGGATAATTATAGATAAAATTCCTATTAATTTTGGTTTTTTTATTGATCGTTTATCTTTAATAATGCTTGAGTTAATTACTGGTGTTGGTTTTTTAATACAAATTTTTTCTATATGGTATATGAGCAAAAAATTTGATTTAAGTAGGTTTTTTTCTTATATAAATTTATTTATTTTTGGTATGATTATATTAGTTTTATCTGATAATTTTTTACTAATGTATTTATCTTGGGAATTAGTAGGTTTTTGTTCTTATGCTTTAATTGGTTTTTATTATCAAGACTTATATAACATTAAGTCTGCAATGAAAGCTTTTATTGTAACTAGAATAGGTGATTTATTTATTTTATTAGCTATTTTTTTAATTTTTTTAAAGTATAATACATTAAATTTTGTAGATTTACATAGTATTTTTGATAAAATTCAAAAAGTAAATATGAATTATTATCAATGGATTGCATTTTTAATTTTGATTGGTGCTATTGCAAAATCTTCACAATTTCCTTTACAAACTTGGCTTATTAAAGCTATGGTAGGACCAACTCCTGTTTCTGCTTTAATCCATTCTGCTACTATGATTACTGCTGGAGTATATTTAATATTAAGAACATATTTTTTATTCGAATTATCAAATAAAATTTTATTTTTAATATCTTTATTAGGTTCATTTACTATTTTAATATCTAGTTTTTCTGCTATTTTTGAAAAAGATATAAAGAAAATTTTAGCATATTCTACAATGAGTCAAGTTGGTTATATGTTTTTAGGATTAGGAATGAAGTTATGGATTCCTGTAATATCTCATTTATTTTCACATTCTTTTTTTAAAGCTTTATTATTTCTTTCATCAGGTTCTTTAATACATTCTTGTTATAATGAAAAAAATATTTTTAAAATGGGAGGATCAAGAAAAAATTTATTATTTTTATATATTTGTTTTATAATTGGTGTTTTTTCTTTAATTTCTTTTCCAATCATTACTGCTAGTTTTTATACAAAAGGTTCTATACTTTGGGAATCTTTTAATCAAGGATATTATTTTTTCTTTATTATTGGATTCATTGGTTCATTTTTTACTGCTATATATTCTTCTAGAATGTTTTTTTTAATATTTTATAGGTTTCAAAGAAAAAAATTTAGATTAGTGAAAAATTTTTTTCATTGTTTTCCTTTATTAATTTTATGTTTATTATCTTCTTTTTTATCTATAATTTTGTTTTATCCAATGTTAAAAATATCAATTTTAATTGATTTATTAAACTTTAAAAAAATTATTTTTGAGTTTTTTATATTAATTTTTTCTTTTTTTGGAGTTTTTTTATCTTATTATTTTTTTGTTTTGAAATATAAAAAAACTTTTTATTTTTTAAATAAAAAACAGTATTTAAATTATTTTAAATTTCTTGAAAATAGTTTTGGTTTAGATTATTTTTATAATAATATTTTTGTCAAACCATTTAATTATATAAGTAAAATTTTATCTATTGATTATATAAAAAATATTACAAAAATTTTTATATTAATTTTTAAATTTTTAAATATTTTTTTATTAATTTTTGAAAATGGAAAATTAAATTTGTATATTTTATCTATTTTTACAGGATCAGTTACTATTTTTCTTTATTTATTAATATAATTTTTAAAAATTTAAATAACATTTTTTTAAAATATTTTTTTAAAATGGGATTGTTGAACTATGTGTCTTTATTTATTAATTTTTTTACCTTTATTAGGTGGTATTTTTTCTTGGATATCTGAAAAAATAAATAAAAAACTACCTTGTTTGGTTTCATTATTTTTTATATTTTCGATGTTTATATTAATTTTAAAAATATTTTTTAGGAACGGAATAATATTATATAAAAATATAAATTTAAGTACTTTATGGGATACAGAATATTGCATTTCTTGGATTCCTATTTTAGGTGTAAGTTTTCATTTAGGAATAGACGGAATATCATTTTTAATGATATTTTTAACTATATTTTTGTCTTTTATTTCTATTTTATTAACATGGAATGAAGATATTAAAAAAAATGGATTTTTTTATTTTTGTATAATGTTAATAATTTCCAATATGATGGGAATTTTTTTATCTTTAGATTTATTTTTATTTTTTATATTTTGGGAAATAATTATTATTCCTACTTATTTTATAGTTCTTTTTTATGGAAAGTATAATAAATATTCTTTAAAACAATTACATTCTTCTAATAGTTATTTAATATATTCTCAATTATCTGGTTTAATATTATTAATTTCAATATTAACTTTAGTTTTTAATTATTATCAACAATATCATATTTTTACATTTGATTTTAATTTATTGAAAAATATTTCTTTAGATAAAAATATAGAAATTTTGTTAATGATTGGATTTTTTCTTTCTTTTGCTATAAAAGTTCCTTTCATTCCTTTTCACAGTTGGTTTCCAAATTTTCATAAAAATACTCATATTTCTGGATCTTTTGATTTAATCGGAATTGTAATTAAAATAGCAATATATAGTTTATTTCGTTTTAATATATTCTTATTTCCAAAAATGTCTACTTATTATTCTATTATTTTTTGTATATTTGGATTATTTTCTATATTTTATAGTTTATTTATTATGTTTTCTCAAAAAAATCTTAAAAAAATTATATCATATATGTCCATTTCACATATGGGTTTTGTTTTAATTGCAATGTATTCTGGAAGTTATATTGCGTATCAAGGAATGATAATACAAATGATTTCTTCTAGTCTTTCTACTTCTGCATTAATTATTTTAACAAAGATATTATATAAAAATTTTAAGACTTATAATTTAAATAAAATGATTGGATTATGGAATGTAATGTCTTATGTTCCAGGATTTTTTTTATTTTTTTTTATGGCTAGTTTAGGTATTCCTGGTACGGGAAATTTTATTGGAGAATTTTTGATTTTATTAGGAAGTTTTAAATTTTTTCCTATAATAATTATTTTATCTATGATTTCAATAATTTTTTTATCTTTTTGTTTATTAAATTTTTTTCATAAAATGTTTTATGGTTTTTATAAAACTACTTTTCTTATTTATAAAATTTCTATTTTGGAAATTTTTATTTTATTTATATTAGCTTTTATTTTAATTTTTATTGGTTTATATCCAAATATAATATTAAAAATTGCAAATCCATCAATATTTAATATAAGTAAAAGAATCTCTCCTTTTATTTTAAATTAAGGTAAAATATATAATGATTTCTATGTTAAAACAATTTTTTTTAATTATTCCTTTACTTATTTTGTCTTTTTCAATTGTATTAAATTTATTTATTATTATTTGTAAGAGAGATTTTTTTTTATCTTTTTTAGTAACTTTTTCAGGTTTATTTGGTGCGTTTTTGTCTTATGTTTTTTTCATGCAAGATATTCATACGAATTTAGAATGTTTTTTATTTTCTAAATCTTTTAGTATTTTTTATATTTTTTTATTTTTTCTTGGAAGTATTAGTACATGTGTTATGTCTTATATTTGGTTAAGAAGTAAATCTTTTAATAAAGAAGAATTTTATTTATTATTATTAATTTCTAACATAGGTGGTTATGTATTATTTTTATCTGATAATATTTTTTCTTTTTTTATTGGAATAGAATTACTATCTTTTCCTTTATTTGGGATGATGAGTTATCATTCATCAAAAAATTTTAAAAATTTAGAATCTGCTTTTAAATATTTTATTTTATCTAGCATTTCTTCTATTTTTTTATTATTGGGAATTGCTTTAATATATCTTTCATCTGGAATTTTAGATTTTTTTTTACTTAAGTCTTTTAGTTTTTCTTTATCAAAATCTATAAATTTATTATTTTTCTTTGGATTAATTTTTTCATGTATTTCGTTATTTATTAAATTAGTTGTTTTTCCTTTTTATTTATGGGTTCCTGATATTTATGAAGGAAATTCTTTACCAGTTTTAATATATTTATCTAATTCTATAAAAACAGTTTTATTTATTGTGTTATTAAAATTATTTTTCTTATTTTCTAATAAAAATTTTATTTTATTTAAAAGTATTTTAAAAATAATTTTTATTTTTTCTATATTTTTAGGAAGTATTTTAGCATTGTTTCAAAAAAATTTTAAAAGGTTAATTGGTTATACAACTCTTATTAATTCTGGATATTTAATTATTATTTCAATGTTTTTATGTAAGAATAATTTATATCAAGATGTCTCTAAGATTTATTTTTTTGGATATTTTTTAAATAGTTTTGTTTTATTTAGTTCTATTTATTTAATCTCAATTTTATTTAGAGATAAAAATTCTCATTCTTTTAAAAGTTATAAAGGTTGTTTTTGGAAGAGTAAAATTTTGTCTATTTCTATAATTATTTCGTTATTATCAATGATAGGTTTTCCTTTAACAATTGGTTTTTTTGGAAAATTTTATTTGTTGAAATTAATAATTAAAAAATTTAATATTTTATTTAGTTTGATTGTTATTTTTGAAAGTGTTATAGGTTTATTTTACTGTTTAAATTTTATTAAATTATTTTTTTATAAACCAAAAAAAGAATATTTTAAAATTTTTTCTCAGGAAACAATTTTATATAAATTTTTAAAAATTACTATTTTCTTATGTTCTTTATTAATAGTTTTTATTGGTATTTTTCCAAATTTTTTCTTATCTATTTAATTTTTTAAATTTTTTTGTTTAAAAATTTACTTTTTTTTAAATTTTTTAAGATTTTGATTATTTATTTTTAAAAATAATAATATTTAATACTTATTTTTTTAAATTTTTTATAATATTTTTTAAAACTTTTAATATATTTTAATTTTTTAATTTTATTTTGAAAGTTTTTTAAAATTTAATAATAATTTTTTAATTAAATTTTATTTTAAGAAGTAATTTTTGTAATTTTTTAAACTTTATTTTTTTTTATAAAAATTTAAAGAAATTTATTTCAAAAAAATTATATTTATATTTTTTAAATTTTTATAAAGAAATTTTACATGTAATCATTTTCCAACTAATATTTCAGTAATTATCATGTAATGATTGAATAATTCTGAAATATTAGGAAATATAAATTAAATTTTTTTAAAAATTTTTTTTTTTATATTTTATTAAATTTTAAAAAAAAATAATAAATTAAAATTTATTTTTTTTAAAAAAAAAATTTTTAAAAGAAAAAATTTTGTTTACAAAATTGAAATTTTTTAATTAAAAAAATATTTTTTTTTAAAATATTTTTTAAAAATATTAAAATTTTTTAATAAATTATTTTAGTACAATATAAATAAAAAATTTGGATAAATATATGAATATGTATGATTTTTTTATTATTTTTATAATTTTTTTTTCTAGTTTAATTGGTTTAATTAGAGGATTTATAAAAGAAACTATATCTTTTTTAGTTTTTTGTATTGGATTTTTTATATTTTATATTTTTTATTTTTATATTATAGATGGATTTAGTTTTTTTAGTGATATTTTTTTAGAACTTTTTTTGTTTATTATGTTTTTTGGTTTTTTAATTTTATCATTAGAATATTTTTTATCATTATTTTATAAAGATTTTATAAAATTAATTGGAGTTTATTATTTTAATAATTTAATATTAGGTTTTTTATTTGGTTTATTTCGAGGGTTTTTATTAATTTATATTTTTTTATACATTATTACTGATATAGTTCACCTGAATATTTTTTTTTATTTAAGAGGTTCTATTTTAATTCCATTATCTATAAAATTTGTATATTTTTTTAAAAATATTTTATAAAAAAAAATATTTTTTTTTAAAAAAATAAATTTTTTATTTTATTTTTTTTAAAAAATTTAAGAATATATGGATAATTTTTTTTTGAGGAAAAAAAAAAAAAATAAATGATTGAAAAAATTATATATGCATCTCGATGGTTTATGTTTCCAGTATATTTTGGTTTATCTCTTGGTTTTATTTTATTGACTTTAAAATTTTTTCAAGAAGTATTATATATTCTTCCAGAAATATTAATTATTTCGGAATCTGGATTAGTTTTAGTGGTACTATCTTTAATTGATATTGCTTTAGTGGGTGGTTTACTGGTAATGGTTATGTTTTCTGGATATGAAAATTTTATATCAAAAATGGATATTAAAGATAATAAAAAAAGATTAGGTTGGATGGGAACAATGGATGTTAATTCAATTAAAAATAAAGTTGCTTCTTCTATTGTTGCTATTTCTTCAGTTCATTTGTTAAGATTATTTATGGAAGCTGAAAAAGTTTTAGATAATAAAATAATTTTATGTGTTATTATTCATTTAACTTTTGTTCTTTCAGCTTTTGGAATGGCATATATTGATAAAATGAGCAAAAAAATAAAAAAATAAAAGTTTTTTATGTTATATAAATAATTTTTTGATATATTAAATTAATGTTCAAACATTGCTGAAATTGATTCTTCGTTATTTATTCTTCTAATAGCTTCTGCGAGCATATGGGCTAGCGTTAATGTTCGGACATTATGTATTTTTTTAAAATTTTGTGATAATGGAATCGTATCACATACAATTATTTCATTTAAATAAGAATTTTTAATATTTTTTAAAATATTTCCAGAAAATACTGGATGAGTTGCATATGCAAATATTTTTTTTGCTCCATTTTTTTTAAGCGCTTTCGAAGCGTTACATAATGTGCCTCCTGTATCAATCATATCATCAATTAATATACAATCTCTATTTTTTACATCTCCAATAATATTCATAACTTTAGAAATATTTGCATGAGTTCTTCTTTTATCGATAATTGCAATATCTGAATTATTTAGATGTTTTGCTATAGTTCTTGCTCTAATCACTCCTCCAATATCTGGTGATACAATAATTGGTTTATTTATTTTTTTTTTAATTATATCTTCTAATAAAATAAGACTTCCAAAGATATTATCTATTGGAATATCAAAAAATCCTTGAATTTGATCTGTATGAAGATCAACAGTTAAAACTCTATCTACTCCTACATTTGATAAAAAATCTGCAATTATTTTTGCAGTTATAGGCACTCTAGCTAATCGCACTCGTTTATCTTGTCTGGAATATCCAAAATATGGTATTACTGCAGTAATTCTTCCTGCAGAAGCTCTTTTTAGTGAATCGATTATTAAAATTAATTCCATTAAATTATCGTTAGAAGGAAAACAAATTGATTGTATTACAAAAATATCATCTCCTCTAACATTTTCATTAATTCGTACACTAATTTCTCCATCACTAAATTTTTTGACTGTAGATTTTCCTAAATTTGAATTTAAAATTTTTACAATATAATTTGCTAATTTTGGGATAGAATTTCCAGCAAATAATTTTAAATATGACATGTTAATCCTATATTATTTTTTTTATAATTTATAGAATAGAATAAATTTTTAAAAATTATTAATAGTTATAAAAAAAATATAAAAATTAAATTTTTTAATAAATAAAGTTATCTATTTACATTGAAAATAAATTTTTTATTATAATAATTTTATTATTTATTTAATAAATATATTTAAAAAATTTTTATAAATTTAATTTTTATATTTTTTTTATTATTTAAAATATTTATTTTTTTTAAAATGATATTATTAAATTTGTAATATTAATAAACTTTGAATTTCATTAATTTTTATTTATATTAACATAAAGGTTTTTTTTTTAAAAAAAAAGGTTTATTTAAAAAATATGAAAATTTCTATATTAAAAAAATTAGAATTTTTAGAACATAGATTTTATGAAATTGAAATGACTTTATCTAATAAACACACGATAAATAATAAAAATTTTTTTCTAAATTTATCTCGTGAATATTTAAAAATTTCAACTGTAGTTATTCTTTTTAAAAAGTGGAAAAAAAATAATTTAGATATATATAATACAAAAAAACTTTTAAAAGATATAGAAATACGTTTTTTAGCTTTAGAAGATATTAAAATTTTAAAAAAAAAAAAAAAAAAAATTGAAGAAAAAATTTATTTTTCTTTAATTTCTTCTGATCCTAAAGATATTTTAAATTGTTTTATAGAAATTAGAGCTGCTTCAGGAGGAGATGAATCTTCAATTTTTTGTGGAGATTTATATAGAATGTATGTTCGTTATTCTGAATTAAAAAATTGGAAGATAGATTTAATACATACACATAATGGAGAAAAAGGAGGATATAAAGAAATTATTTTTAAAGTTATAGGAAAAAAATCATTTGGATTTTTAAAATTTGAATCTGGAGGACATAGAGTACAAAGAGTTCCTAAAACTGAAACTCAAGGAAGAATTCATACTTCAACATGTATTATTGCAGTAATTCCTGAACTTCCTCAGGATGAAGCAATTAAAATTGAAAATAAAGATTTAAAAATTGATACTTTTAGATCGTCTGGAGCAGGTGGTCAACATGTGAATACTACTGATTCTGCTATTAGAATTACTCATATTCCAACAGGAATTTCTGTTGAATGTCAAGATGAGCGTTCTCAACATAAGAATAAAGCTAAAGCATTAAATGTTTTACAAGCAAGAATACAAAATATTATCAACATTAAAAAAAAAAAAGAGTTGTCTTTAAAAAAAAAAAATTTATTAGGAAGTGGTGCTCGTTCAGATCGTAATAGAACTTATAATTTTCCTCAAAATCGAGTAACAGATCATCGAATAAATTTAACTTTATATAAATTAGATAAAATTTTATTAGGAAATTTAGATATTTTAATAAAACCAATTTTAAGAGAACATCAAGCAAAAATTTTTTCTGAATTATCTGAGAATAATAAATGAAAATTAAAGAGTGGAAAAAAAATTCTTTAAAAATTTTAAAGAATATTAAAAATTCTATATTAGATATAGAAATTTTTTTAAGTTATATATTAAAAAAACCTAGAAGTTGGATTATATGTTTTGAAAATTATATTTTAAATGATAAAAATTTATGTTTATTAAATAAATTAGTAGAAAAAAGATTTTATTTCGAACCTTGTTCTTATTTAATTAAAAAAAAAGAATTTTGGTCTTTAAATTTTTATGTTACTTCTAAAACAATTATTCCAAGACCTGATAGTGAAATTTTAGTAGAAATATCTTTAAAAATAATAAAAAATTCTTCTTTAAATATTTTAGATTTAGGAACTGGTTGTGGAAATATTGCTATTTCTATAGCTTTTTCTAAACCTAAATGTCATTTAACGGGAATAGATTATTCTTATGAAATTATTAAAATAGCTTTGTATAATTCTATTAATTTAAATGTAAAAAATATAAATTTTTTTTGTAGTAATTGGTTTTCTTTTATCCATCACAAAAAATATGATATGATTGTTAGTAATCCTCCTTATATAAGTTTTAAAGATTTTATATATCTAAAAAAAGATATTTTTTTTGAACCATTTTTTGGATTAGTTTCCAAAAAAAATGGATTGTCTGATATAATTCTAATTATAAAATATTCTAAAAATTATTTAAATAATAAAGGTTGGTTATTAATAGAACATGGCTGGAATCAGATAAAAAAAGTTCAGAAATTATTTAAAAAATATAAATATTATAATATTATAACATATAAAGATTATAATGGTATAAATAGAGTAACTATTGGTCAAAATTTAAACTTTTAATTATATTTAAAAATATTTTTTAAAATTTTTTAGAAAACAAATTAAAAAATATTTTATAAAATTAATTTATAATTTTATTTTGGTAAAAATATGAAATTTTTTTCTAATATTGATTTTTCTAAAATTACTATTTTAGAAGTTTTTTTATTATCTTTAGAAAAAATAAAAGTAAATTTTTCTAAAGATTCTTTTATTCTTGATTTAAAAAATAAATTAGTTGAAGCTAAAAAATATCTTCATTATGAAGAAGATCAACAAAACAAGTTAAAAAAATTATTAGAATTGTTTTATTTTAATTGGAATTTTAGAGAAATTACTGGAAGATATAATTTGTCCGATGTATTATGGTTAGATAAAGTTTTAAAAACTCGTAAAGGAACAGCCATTTCTTTAGGAATAATTTTATTATATTTTTCAAAAAAATTAAAGATCAATTTAAATCCTGTTTTATTTCCAACTCAATTTATTTTGCGGTTTGAAGATTATAGTGATAGAAAAGTATTGTTAATTAATCCATTTAATGGAAATTTTTTAGATAATCATATATTAAAACTTTGGTTAAAAGGAAATTTAAATTTTTCTAAAAAAAATTATTTTAAATATATAGAAAAATCTAAATCGAATATTATTTTTAAAAAAATTTTAAATATTTTAAAATCTTCATTGTTAGAAGAAAAAAAAATAGAGTTAGCCCTAAAAGTTAGTCAAATATTATTAGAGATTGAACCTAATAATCCTTATGAAATTCGAGATAGAGGATTAATTTATTCTCAATTAGAATGTTATTCTGTTGCAAGAAATGATTTACTTTATTTTCTTGAAAAATGCCCAAATGATCCAATTAATGATATTATTAGATTAAAAATTGAATCTATAAAAAATGAAGATTTTACTTTAAATTAATTTGTTATATTTTATATTTTTATAAATTTTATTTAATATTTTTTTTAAATTAAATAAAAATATTATTATTTATTTAAACTTATTGGTATATATTTATGAAAAAAGAACTTATTTTAGTTTTAAACTGTGGAAGTTCTTCTTTAAAGTTTTCTATATTAAATCCTATATCTCATAAAAAATATATTTTTGGAGTTGTAGAATGTTTATTTTTAAACAAAACTAGAGTAAAAATTAATGTTTTAAAAAAAATTTATACAAAAATTTTACCAGATTTTTCAGATCATTCTTTTGCTCTTAGTTTTATTTTAAATTTTATAAAAAAAAAATGTTTAAATTATTATAAAAAAATTAATGGAATTGGTCATAGGGTTGTTCATGGAGGAATAAATATTACACAGTCTGCCATTATAGATAAAAAAATTATTTTTGAAATTAAAAAATCTTCAATTTTTGCTCCGTTACATAATCCTTCTAATTTAATTGGGATTAAAATATCCAAGAAATTTTTTCCTCATTTATCTAAAAAAAATGTAGCTGTTTTTGATACATCATTTCATTCCTCTTTACCTAAAGTATCTTATTTATATTCTATACCTTATAAATTTTACAAAAAATATAATATTAGACGTTATGGTGCGCATGGAATTAGTCATAATTATGTTATGAAAAAATCTTCAAAAATTTTAAAGAAATCAGAAAAATCATTAAATATTATTAGTTGTCATTTAGGAAATGGATCCTCGATTACAGCTATTAAAAATGGTAGATCTGTCGATACATCTATGGGATTAACTCCTTTAGAAGGATTGATGATGGGCACTAGAAGTGGTGATTTAGATCCAGCTATAATTTTTTTTATGCATACGAAATTAGGATTAAGTTTACAAAAAATTGAAGAAATTTTAACAAAAAAATCCGGTTTATTAGGCATTAGTGAAAAAAGTAGTGATTGTCGTTATTCTGAAAAAAATTTTAAGAAAAGTAAGCAATCAAAATTAGCAATAGAAATGTTTTGTTATAGATTATCAAAATATATTGGTGCATATAGTATTTTATTAGAAAATAGGTTAGATGCATTAATTTTTACTGGAGGAATTGGAGAGAATTCTCAGTTAATTCGAAAGAAAGTTGTGTCAAAATTAAGTTTGCTCGGTTTTTATTTAGATAAGAATTTAAATATTTCTGTAAGCAAAAATAATTATTTTATTAATAAAAAAAAATCTCGATCAATTCTTGTGATACCTACAAATGAAGAATTATTTATTGCTTTAGAAACTCAAAAATTAATTAAATTAATAAGATAATAAAAACTTATTTTTATTTTTTTTAAATTTTTTAAGGATTTTTATGACTCGAAAAATAATTTTAATTCCAATAGGGAAAAATAAAAATTTAACATCTGTTATTTTAAGTTTATCTAATTTATTTAAAAAAAGAAATAAAGAATTTAGTTTTTGGAGTCCTTTTGTAGATAAATCAATCATTAATAATTCTAAAAAAAATTCTATTTTTTATCTTAAAAAAAATAATCAATCTATAGATTTTATTAAATCAGTTTTTTTAAAAGATTTTTCTATTTTATTTAAAAAAAAGATGTATTCTATATATTTAGAAAAATTGCTTGATATATATTACAATTGTAATAATAAACAAACTATTTTAATAGAAGGTATTCAAAGTATAAATTATGATTCACAATTTTTTTTTAATCAGTTAAATTTAGATATAGCAAGAATTTTAAATGCAGAAATAATTTTTGTCATAACTCCAAAAAAAAATTTTTTTAAAGATTTAAATTATAAATTTTATATAATAAAGAATTTTTTTATAAAAAATAATTTTTCAAAAATTTTAGGAGTGATTTTTAATTCAGATGATAATAAATTTTTAAATAACATAAATAATGTTAACGAATTAAATTTTAATAATATAACAAAAACAAATAATTTTTTTAAGAAAAATATTTTTTCTTATAAAAAAGTTCCTTTTTTAGGAGTCGTTCCTTCGTTTAAAATTAATTTTTCTATTGATAGAAAAATTTTTATGGATTTTGTATGTGCTCATAGTTTATTTGAATCAAATTTAAATTTAATAAATATAAATTCAATAATTTTATTTTCTAAAAATTTTACTAAAATTTTAGATTCTTTAAATAAAAATGTTTTATTAATTATTAGTTTTAAAGATTTATCTTATTTAAAGAAAATTTTTTTAATTAAAAAAAAATATGAATTTTCTTTATTATTTGTAGGGAAAAATCAATCTTTTTTTTTAAAACATAAAATTTATAAAAAAATAAAAAAAAACGGTATATCAATATTTTTTACAAGTATTAATTTATCTTTATTGTTATATTCTTTAAATATGGTTCATAATTTAAATAAAAAAATATGTTTAAATAAAAATCCAGTTAAAAAATTTTGTTTTTCTGTTTATTCAACACAAATTAATTCACTTTTTTTACAAAAATTAAATAAAAATAAAATTTTTTCTTCATATAATTTTTTTTATAAACTGAAAAAAATAGCAAAAAGTTTTACTAGAACAATTATATTTCCAGAAGGAGAAAATAAAAAAATTATTCAAGCAGTAGATTTATGTTATAAATTTAATATTTGTAAATGTATTCTTATAGGAAATCCTAATAAAATTTATGAAAATTTTTTATCTTTAGGATTATCTTTTCCTAAAAAAATTAAAATTTATGATCCAAAAAAAATTAGTAAAGATTACATCACAATTTTAAAAGATATTTATAATACTTTAACTATATATGAATGTAAAAAAATTCTTAAAAAAAATACTATTGTTTTATCAATGTTAATTTTAATAACTAATAAAAAATGTCATGGATTAGTTGCAGGAATTGTTAATACTACAGCGAATGTTATACGTCCTGCATTAAAAATAGTTAAAATGAATAGTAATGTACGTTTAATTTCTTCAATATTTTTTATGTTATTTCCAGAAAAAGTTTTAATATATGGAGATTGCGCCATTAACCCTAATCCTAGTGCATTAGATTTAGCTGAAATTGCTATACAATCTTCGGAATCTGCAAAAATTTTTGGAATTTTACCTAAGATAGCAATGCTTTCATATTCTACAAATGATTCTGGATCTGGACCCATGGTGGATAAAGTAAAAATTGCAACTGAACTAGTTCGTAAAAAAAGACCAGATCTAATAATAGAAGGACCTATACAATATGATGCAGCAACAGATAAAAATGTATCTAAAATAAAGTTTTTAGAATCTAAAATATTAGGAAATGCTAATATATTTATTTTCCCAGATTTAAATAGTGGAAATATTTGTTATAAAGCAGTTCAAAGAAATTGTTCAATATTTTCTATAGGTCCTATGATACAAGGTTTAAAAAAACCAGTAAATGATCTTTCAAGAGGGGCTTCTGTAGAAGATATTTTATATACAATAGCTTTAACAGTACTTCAGTCTTGTCATAAATCTTAATTTTTTTTTTTTTAAAATAAATTTCTTAAATATTTTGTAGTAATATTACGGATTAATTGGTTCTTACAGAAAATAATTTCATTCTTTTGCAAAGAAGCTAAAATATATTTTTAAAATATAATTTTTTCCTTTAAAAGATTAATTTGGAATATTCTACAACAGTCTTCTTTGCATTTGTATTTGATTTAATATTATTTTTTATAAAATATTGAGTAATTAATATTTTTTATTTATATATATTTTTATATTTTTTTTTTTTTTTTTTTTTAAAAAATTAAAAATATTTATAATTTTTTGTAAGATCTCTTTAAAGGAATATCTTTATTTTTTTTCAAATAATTTAATAAGTTTTTAATTTTTTTTATTATTTCTATTTTATTCAATTGAAATTTTTTTAAAAAAATAACATATAATTTAATTAATTATAAAGGATAAAAATTAATTTAATATAAATGTATTTGTTAAATTTATTTAAAATTATTTTTTTTAATAAAATTAACAAATTTTATAAGTAAATTCTAATAATATTTTAATTTTATTAATTTATTATAATATTTTTAAAGATTTTTTTATATAAAATATTTGGATTATGAATAATATGAATAAATTATTTTATGAAAATTTTTTATATTTTTTATAATCTATATAATTAATATGTTTTGAAAAGACTATTTTTTATTTAATTTTCTTAATTATTTATTTAAGAAATTTTTTAAAATATATATTTTTACTTTTTTTTTATATTTAATTTCATGAATTTTTGTATTTTAAATTACTATAAAAAAATATTTTTTTTAATTTCTTATAATTTTAGAAAATTTTTTCTGTATTTGTAAGATTTATTTCTTATTTTTTTAAAATTTTTAAAGTAATTTATTATATTAGTTCTTCTTGAATTTTTTGTAATCCAACGACTTTTTCTTTTTTAAACATTCTTATCAAAATAACGCCTTGTGTATTTCTTTTTAAAACGTTAATTTCGGATACTCTAGTTCTTACTAATTTTCCAGAATTTGTAATGATAATTATTTGATTTTTTTCATTTACTTGAATAGCTTTTACTACAGATTTATTTTTTTTAGTAATTTTTATTGAGATAACTCCTTTTGTAGCTCTTGATTTTATAGGAAATTCTTTAATATTTGTTCTTTTTCCGTATCCTTTTTTTGTAATAACTAGTATTTCTCCATTTTTTTTTGGAATAATTAAAGAAACTACTTTATCGTTTTTTTCTATTTTTATTCCTTTTACACCAGTCGCTGTTCTTCCCATTGATCTAACATGATTTTCTGAAAATTGCACTACTTTTCCTTTTGATGTAAATAACATTATATTATTTTTTCCATTTGTTAATGATACACCTATTAATTCATCATTTTTTTTTAAATTTAAAGCTATAATTCCTTTATTTCTTGGATTTTGAAATTTTTTTAAGGATGTTTTTTTAACTATTCCTAGAGCTGTAGCCATAAATATATTTTTTTTTTCTAGATATTGACTTAATGGTAAAATTGCAGTAATTCTTTCTTTTTTATTTAATGGTAATAAATTTATTATTGGTTTTCCTCTGGAATGACGACTTGCTTCTGGTAGTTGATATACTTTCATCCAGTATATAATTCCTTTGCTAGAAAAACATAATATAGTATCATGAGTGTTAGCTATTAATAAGTTTTCTATGTAATCTTCTGATTTAACTTTAGCTGCATATTTTCCTTTTCCTCCTCTTTTTTGTGCTTTATATTCTGTTATTGGTTGATATTTTACATATCCGGAATGAGATAAAGTTACAACAACATCTTCTGATGTAATCATGTCTTTAATAGCAATATTTGATTTTTTATCTGTAATTTCTGTTTTTCTTAAATCTCCAAATTTTTTTTTTATTAATTTTAGTTCTTTTTCTATTACTTTAATCATTTTTTTTTCATTATTTAAAATTTCTTTTAAAGAAAATATTTCTTTTTTAAATTTTTTATATTGATAAATAATTTTTTCATATTCTAAATTTGTTAATTTACTTAATTTAGTATTTAGTATATTTTCTACTTGTTCTTTAGAAAAATTGTATTTTTTATTCAATTTTTTTTTATTAATTATTTTTTCTATTGAACTATTTATTTTCCATTTTTTAGATAATAAAGATTTTTTTGCTTCTTTTGTTTTGTTAGAAGATTTTATACATAATATTATTTGATCAATGTTTTCTAAAGCTACTGTTAATCCTTCTAATAAAATCATTTTTTTTTTATATTTTTTATAATTAAAAAGACATCTTTTAGTTACAATTTCTTTTCTATGAATAATAAAAGATTGTATAATACCTTTAAGATTCATTAATTTTGGTTGACCTTGATACAATGCTACCATATTTATTCCAAAAGAAATTTGTAATGATGTTAATGAATATAATTTATTAAGTATAATTTCAGATAAGAATTCTTTTTTTATTTCAATTACAATTCTCATTCCATCTTTATCGCTTTCATCTCTAAGTGCTGAAATTCCTTCTATTTTTTTTTCTTTTACTAAATTTGCAATTTTTTGTATTAATTTTGATTTATTTGTTTGATACGGTAATTGATATATAATAATAGATTTTTTTTTTGTTTTTATATTATTTTCAATTTTTATTCTAGCTCTAATATAAATTTTTCCTTTTCCAGTTTTATATGCTGTTTTGATACCTGATTTACCGTTTATGATTCCATATGTTGGAAAATCTGGTCCTGGAAGATATTTCATTAAATTATTTAAACTAATTTTTGGATTATTTAAATATTTTAAACATGCATTAATTGTTTCGTTTAAATTATGAGGAGGAATATTTGTTGCCATTCCTACAGCAATTCCAGATGATCCATTTATTAAAAGATTTGGTATTTCTGCAGGTAGAATTTCTGGTATTTTTTCAGATCCATCATAATTTTTTATAAATTTAACTGTTTTTTTATCTAAATCATTTAACAACGTATGGGCTATTTTTGACATTCTGATTTCAGTATATCTCATAGCTGCTGGAGAATCTCCATCTATTGATCCAAAATTTCCTTGTCCATCAATTAGCATATATCTTAATGAGAAAATTTGAGCCATTCTTACAATAGAATCGTATACTGCTGTATCTCCATGTGGGTGATATTTTCCTATTACGTCTCCTACAATTCTAGCAGATTTTTTATATGGTTTATTCCATTTGTTATTGAGAATATACATTGCAAATAGTATTCTTCTATGGACAGGTTTTAATCCGTCTCTTACATCTGGAAGTGCTCTTCCAATAATTACTGACATAGCATAGTCTAAATAAGAATTTTTTAGTTCTTTTTCAATTTTTACCTTTATTATTTTTTTTGCAAATTTATTCATTTAATAACTTCTCTTATAGAATTTTTTTTTATCTAAAAATTTAGTATAATTATAACATATTGAGATGATTCGGTGAATCTTGACTAAGGATAATTTTATCTTAGTAAATTTTTTTTTAAATAGAATTTTACTATTGTTACAATTTATTTTAAAATATAGTTAATTTTTTATTTTCATTTATTTTGAGTTTTTATAGAAGTTTAAAAATTTATAATTTATAGTTTTTAATATAACTTTCATTATTTACAGGAAATTATGAATAATAAAGAGAAAGATTTAATATTAGATTTATTTACTAGATTGAAAAAAGCTGAAAAATCTTCTTCTGAGAGAGATAAGAAAGCTGAAAATTTTATACAAGATTGTTTAAAAAAACAACCTAATGCTATTTATTACATTATTCAAACTGTTTTAGTGCAAGAAATAGCTATAAAAAATTTAAACAACATAATAAAAAAATTAAAAGATAAAGAAAAAGAAATTTCAAATAATTCATATAAAAAAAGTTTTTTATCTGGATTGTTAGAAAAATATATTCCATCAAATAAAAATAATAAATTAAATAACAATTCTAATTTAAGAAAAAATTTTTATTCAACTAATAATAGTTTACCTTCAAATAAATCCTTTAATGAAAATTTTAATTCATCTTTAGGGGGAACTCCTGGAAGCTTTCTTGGAAATGCTTTACAAACAGCAGCTGGAGTTGCTGGAGGAATGATTGCTGGAAATATGTTAATGAATTTATTTCATAAAAATAATGGTGAAGACATATTTAATAATACAGAGAACAATTTTTTTATAGAAGATTCTCAAGATCTTAACAATTTAGATTTTTCAGAGAACTCTTTAAAAAAATCATCTCTTCAAAATCAAAATGATTTAGATAACTTTGATAATACTTCAATTGATAATTCTTTTAAAAATGATTCAATACCTATTGAAGATGATAGTCAAGATAAAAATATTTCAGAAGATATTTATAATCTTGAAAATGAAGATTTTGTTGATGATAATTTAGATGATGATAATGAAGATAATAATTATTAAAGAAAATATTTTCTAGAATAAAAAAAATTTTTTTAATTTTTTTTATTTTCAACATTTTTAAAAATTATATTACGTTGTTAAAACATATATTAAAAATTTTTTATTCGATTAATCTGGATTTTATTTACTTTTAAAATCAGATTAATCGAATAGTTTTTTTTTATTTATATTTTTTAGATAAATATTTTGATATTCCTTGAGGAGTTGGTTTTATTCCTTTTTTTTTCGTTGTCCAATTAGCTGGACATACTTCTCCAAATTTTTCATGAAATATAATAGAATCTATCATTCTTAACATTTCTTGAATATTTCTTCCATATGGAAGATCGTTTACTACTTCATGTCTTATTATTCTATTTTCATCAATTAAAAAAGATGCTCTTAATGATACTCCTAATTTTGGATGTTCAATTTTATAAGATTTTTGTATTTTTCTTTTTAGATCCGACACCATAACATAATTTATCGGGCCTATTCCTCCATTTTTATATTTAGTTTTTTGCCATGCTAAATGTACATAAACTGAATCTAGAGAAACACCAATTAATTTTACTTTTCTTTTTTTAAATTCTTCATATAATTCATTAAATTTTATAATTTCTGATGGACATACAAAAGTAAAATCCATTGGCCAAAAAAATAAAACAGCTTTTTTATTTTTTATATATTTTTTGAAATTAAAATTTTCTATTATTTTTTTGTTTTTTAATATTGCAGATGCAATAAAATTTGGAGCTTTTTGAGTTACTAGTGACATATAAATACCTTTTTAAAAAATTTTTTTATTAAAAAAATATATAAATTTTTTATATTTTTTTTTTATTATGTTATTTTTTTTAATTAAAATATTTTAATATAAAAAAATATTATTTATAATATATTACTCTATTACGTGATATTAAAATTTTTTTATTTGATTACGTATCTTCTATAAATTTGTTATAAATAAATTAAAAAAAATATGATAATTTTAAATAAAATATATATGTATGATTGGAAAGATTTATTAAAAGAAAAAAAAACAAAAATTATAAAAATAGTACGAAAAATTAATAATTTAAGATCTTTTGAAAAAATTTTTCCAAAAAAAAAAGATGTTTTTAAAGCGTTTAATTTAACTAAATTTAATAATATTAAAGTAGTAATATTAGGTCAAGATCCATATTTTAAGAAGAAACAAGCTCATGGATTAGCGTTTTCTGTAAAATCTGGAACTGTTTTCCCTCCTTCATTAAAAAATATTTTTAAAGAAATTAAAACAGATATTAATGATAAAATAAAATTTAAATCAGGATGTTTAGAAAAATGGTCTTCTCAAGGTGTTTTTTTATTAAATTCTATTTTAACTGTATCTTTAAATCGTCCTAGGTCACATGTTAAATTTGGATGGGAAGAGATTACGGATTATGTTATTTCATTAATTAATTTTTATCATTCTGGAGTAATATTTTTGTTGTGGGGATCTTATGCTCAAAAGAAAAGAAGTCTTATTGATATAAAAAAAAATTATGTTTTATGTACATCTCATCCATCTCCTTTTTCAGTATATAAAGGATTTTTTGGTTGTAAACATTTTTCTGAAGTAAATAGATTATTAGAATTACATAAACAAAAAATTATTGATTGGAGTATTGATTAAAATATTTTATTTTTTTATTTTTTATTAAAAAATTTCTTTTATTTCTTAAACATCTACTAATGCTTTTCTTAATAATTTTTTATCTATAGAATATCCATTTTTTAAAACTTTTTTAATTTTTAAATATTTATGAGCGTTTTCTTTATTGATATTTAATTTATGTTTTTCATGATTATAAATTTCATCTATTTTACCTTCTATTCTAATATTATTTTTTTTTATTAAATCTAATAAAGATTTTTTAATTAAAGAGATTCCTCTTAATTTTGGATCATCTTTATTATTTATATTAGAAATTAAAACAATAATTTTTTCAAGATCATCTATAATTAAAAAAATTTTTTTAAAAAAGTCGTGTCTTTTTTTTTTTTTAATTTTTCTACATTCTTCTCTTGTTTTCTTTTTTATATTATCTTCTTTTGCTAAAAATATTAATGGTAGTTCTTTAATTTGTTTTTTATTTTTTAGTATTTTATCTTTTAATTTATATATTGTTTTTAACATTTTTTCTATTCTTTTCTTTTTATCTATTTTATTTTCTTTTATATTGATTTCTTGTTCTTTTTTAATTTTTTTATCTTCTTTAGAATTCATAAATTTCACCGTATTATTTTAATTAGTTTGGATTGAAATAAATATTTATTTATAAATTTATTATATGTCATATTTTTTATAATTTTAAATAAAAATATTTAATTAAATTAAATTTATTTAAAATTTTTATATTTTATATATTTTCTTTAAATTATATAATAATTTGTTTAAATTAAACAATATATAAAATATTTTTTTAAAAATTTTATTTGTTCTACCAAAAAATATTTTTTTATTTTTAAAATATATTGTAGAAATATTTTTTATTTTTTTTATAAAATTTTTTGAATTTTAAATTTGGAGCTGGCGGGATTCGAACCCGCGTCCAAATATTTTTTTATACCAATGTACTACATGATTAGTCTTCTATTATTCTCTTTTTCTTTTTTATTAAAGACAATTTAAAGAAACGTAGTTTTTTTTTTAAGAAATTGAAATATAAAAACAATATTTTAATTTTGTTTCTTATTTTTTTTAAACCATTTATGTATTTTCAAATAATCTAATTTTGAAAGAAACAAATCAAATAGATTTATAAATGGGCTTTAAGACAGTTTTTTAAGCTGCTAAAGCATATTCCTGTTTATTTTTTGCAGATATTTTTAATTTTTGGTTTTTTTACGAGGCAAACCAACCCTCGTCATGCACATTAGTATTAGAATTATTTGTCAAATCCTAAATCAGCCCCATATTTATAATTTTTATTTTTTATATTTATAATTATATTATAAACTATTATAATATTATATATTATAAGATTACAAATATTTTTTTACTTTTTTATATTTTATATAATAATGATTCTTATTATTTTAATATATATTTTAAGAGGTATCTATTTTTTTATGAAAATAATTTCTCAAATTAAAAATCAAATTTCTAAATACCCTATTCTTATATATATGAAGGGTTCTCCTCAATTTCCTAGTTGTGGTTTTTCTTCAAGAGCAGTTCAAATTTTATCAAGTTTTAAAGTAAAGTTTTTTCATGTAGATGTTCTTACAAATTTAGATATTAGAAATGCACTTCCAAAATTTTCTAATTGGCCTACTTTTCCTCAAATATGGATTTCTGGAAAATTAATAGGAGGTAGTGATATCTTATTTGAGTTATATAAAAATGGAAAATTAAAAGAGATAATTAAAAAAGCTCTAAAAAATAGTAAAAATAAATAAAAAGTTTTTAGTATATTATTAAAATTTTGTTAAAATTAGATATGATGTATTTTTTAAAATTTCATCATATCTTAAAATTTAAAAAAAAAAAAAAAAAAATAGAACAAAAAAAATTAATTTAAATTATATTATATAATATATTTTTATATATTATTGAGTGGCCAACCTCCTAATTTTTTCCAACGATTAATTATTTTACAAAATAAGTTTGCTGTTTGAAGGGTGTCATATAATGCAGAGTGTGCTTGATTATTATCAAATGATAACCCAATTGCTCTACAAGCTTTAGATAAAACAGTTTGACCAACTGCTAATCCACTTAGTGTTGCTGTATCAAATGTTGCAAATGGATGAAATGGATTTTTTTTTATTTTTGATCGTTCCGATGCAGACATAATGAAACTATGATCAAAGTTTGCATTGTGAGCAACAATTATTGCTTTACTACATTCATATTTTTTTATACCATGATATATTATAGAAAAAATTTCTTTTAATGCAAGTTTTTCACTTATTGCGCCTCTAAGAGGGTTAAACGGATCAATTTTGTTAAAAGATAATGCTTCTTTTTTAATTAATGCACCTTGAAAAGGTTTGATATGAAAATGAATTTTTTTTTCTATATTTAACCATCCATAATTGTTCATTGTTAATGTAATTACAGCTATTTCTAATAATGCATCTGTTATTGGATTAAATCCAGATGTTTCCACATCTATTACGACGGGATAAAAAGTTCTAAATCTTTTACTTAGAAGATTTTTTTTAGTTATTTTTTGCATTACTATTCCATAATTTAAATATATTAGTTTAATATAAATTTATATTTATAAATTATAAGCAATTTTATAGATCGTTTTTTTTATATAAATAATTATTTTTAATAAAAAATAAATTTAATATTAAATTTATTTTTTTTAAGTTATATATTTAACATATTAATTATTGAATGTTAAGAATAATAATGTTTTACATTCATAATATTTTCAATATTTTTTATAGTATTTAATTAATTTATTTTATTATAAGGATTTTTAAAATGATACACAAATTACCAGATTTAAATTTTTTTTATGACGATTTTGAACCTTATTTTGATACTAAAACTATGAAGATTCATTATACTAAACATCATCAAACATATGTTAATAATTTAAACAATTTTTTAACAAATACAAAATTTTCAAAATATGATAAAAATTCTTTATTATCTAAATTAGATTTAATTCCTAAGAAAAATAGAAATTATGTTCGAAATAATTTAGGCGGTCATATTAATCATAGTTTTTTTTGGAAAATTTTAAAAAAAAATACTTTTTTAAAAGGTAAATTAAAAGAATATATTAAAAAATATTTTTTTAATTTTGATAATTTTAAAAAATGTTTTATAAAATCTGCTATGAGTCATTTTGGTTCAGGATGGGTTTGGTTAGTTCTATTCAAGAAAAAATTGTTTATTATAAATACTTCAAATCAGGATAATCCAAGAATGAGTAAAAATTTTGTTAAAAATTCAGGTTTTCCTATTATTGGTTTAGATTTGTGGGAGCATTCTTATTATTTAAAATATAAAAATAATAAATTAGAATATATAAATGCTTATTTTAATATTATAAATTGGGATCAAGCTTCTAGAAATTTTGAGAAATCTTTATTATTAAATATATAAAATTTTCATATATATATTGTAGATATATTTTTTTAAATAGAAATATTTTTTTTCTTTATTTTATAAATTAAATCAATTATTATATTTTTATATAACTATTTTATTAAAAAACAATTTTAAAATTTTTAGGTACAATAATTTGAATAAAATAAAAATAATAATAGGATTAGGTAATCCACTATCTGATTATAAAAATACACGTCATAATGTTGGAATTTGGTATATAAAATTATTATCAAATTATTTTAATTCAAATTTTAAAAAAATAAAAAAATTTTTAGGCTATCAAAGTAAAATTTTTTTTTTAAAAAAAGATATATTATTATTTTTTCCAGATATTTTTATGAATTTAAATGGGTATTCTGTATTAAAAGTATCTCAATTTTATAACATTAAATTAAATGAAATGTTAATTATTCATGATGAGTTAGATTTATTACCAGGATTTATAAAAATAAAGTATGGTTATGGGAGTAATGGACATAATGGTTTAAAAAATATTATAGAAAAATTTAATAGAAATACTTTTTATCATCGTTTATCAATTGGAATAGGTCGTCCAAATTTCAGAAAAGACATTTCTAATTTTGTTTTATCAAAACCTAAACTAAGTGAGAAAAATATCATTTTAAAATCTATTCATAAATCAATTAATTCAATTTTTTTTAAAAAAAAATATAATTTTTTATTTTAATTTTTTGTAAACAAAGGAAGATTATGGGTGTGCAATGTGGAATTATTGGTTTACCAAATGTAGGAAAATCTACTATTTTTAACATTTTAACAAAAATGACTGTTCCATCAATGAATTTTCCATTTTGTACTATTACTCCTAATATAGGATTTTCAATTGTTTATGATAAAAGATTAATTAATTTGAAAAAGATTGTTTCTCCTAAAAAAGTTATTTTTTCATCAGTGAAATTAGTAGATATTGCTGGTTTAGTAAAAGGTGCATCAAAAGGTGAAGGTTTAGGTAATAAATTTTTACAAGAAATAAAAAAAGTTAATGCTTTAATACATGTTGTTAGATGTTTTAAAGATGAAAATATTATTCATGTACAGAATGCAGTTAATCCTATTAATGATATTGATGTAATTAATACAGAACTAATATTTTCAGATATTGATGTTTGTGAAAAAAGTATGATTTTTTTAAATAATTCTAAAAATATAGAAAAAAGTTTAATTGATGAAGAAAAGTCTTTATTAAATAAATGTTTGTTAAATTTAAAAAATTTTATATTTTTGAGAAAAATTAATTTTTCTCAAAAAGAAACGTTGTTAATAAAAAAGTTTAATTTTTTAACTTTAAAACCAATGTTATATTTAATTAATATTAGTTCAGATAACAAAAAAAATGTTTTTTTAAAAAATGTTAAAGAATTTTTAAAAAATGATATTTATAAAACAATTAACCCAAATTCTTTAAAAGAGACAAATAAATATGATAATAGATTATTTGACTTATCTAAAATTATTCATTCTATTTACAAAATTTTAAAATTAAAAACTTTTTTTACTGTTGGAAAAAAAGAAGTTCGAGCATGGTCTTTTATAAAAAATTCAAAATGTATAGATGTTTCTAAAATTATACATAGTGATTTTAAAAAGGGATTTATACGAGCAAAAATAATTCGTTATAAAGATTTTATTCATTACAAAACTGAAAATTCTGTTAAGAAAGCTGGAAAATTAAAATTAGAAGGCAAGAATTATTTAGTTCAAGATGGAGATATTATACATTTTTTATTTAATCTATAAGATATTTTTTTATTTATTACAATTTTTTTTTAGAGAGGAATTTTTTCCTCTCTTATATATTTTAATGTTTAATTAATATTTTTTTTAATTTTTTAAAATCTGGTTTTATGTGATAACAAAATTCTTTTAAATTAGATAAATTAGATATAATTTTTGATTTTTTTAGTTTTATTTTTAAATTTTTTTCCACAGTTTTTTTAAATTTTATTGGATGAGCTGTTCCTAAAAAAATTCCATATTCTTCTTTTTTTATTTCTCTTTTTAAAATAGTATATGCTATGGATGCATGTGGTTCTGAGACATATTTGTATTTTTTAAATAATTCTTTTAGATTTTTTGTTGTTTCTTTTTCTGTTACACTACCATAACCTAGTTCTTTTATATTCCATTTTTTTCTTTTAAATATTTCTTCTACTCTTGTCCAGTTGTTTGGTTTACTAATATCCATTGCATTAGAAATTGTTGAAATTGTTGGGTATGGATTCCAAATTCCTTTGTTCAAAAATCTTGGCACTGTATCGTTTGAATTAGTAGATAAAATTAATTTTTTTATTGGTAATCCCATAGATTTTGCTAATAGTCCAGCTGTTAAGTTTCCAAAATTTCCACATGGTATGGATAATACTATGTTTTTTTTTTTCATTAAATGAAAAATTTCAAAAAAATAACACACTTGAGCAAGTAATCTACTTATATTAATAGAATTAGCTGAGTTTAATTGTGTATATTTTTTTATTTCTTGATCATTGAATGATTTTTTAACAAGTTTTTGACAATCGTCAAAACTTCCATTTATTGCTATTGTTGTAATATTTTTTCCTAAAGTACAAAATAGTTTTTTTTGAATAGTACTAATTTTTCCTTTTGGATATAATATTACTACTTTAATGTTTTTCATTTTATAAAAAGCATGAGCTACTGCTGCTCCTGTATCTCCAGAAGTTGCAGTTAATATTGTAATTAATTTTTTTTTTTTGTTTAAGAATGATAAAATATTAGCCATAAATTTAGCACCATAATCTTTAAATGCAAGAGTTGGTCCATGAAATAATTCACAACATGCAATATTTTTTTTAATTTTTGAAATTTTAGGTCCTGAAAATGAAAACGCTGATTTAACACTAGAATATATAATTTTTTTTTTTATTTCTGATCCAATTAATAAAGATAAAATTTTTTGACTTCTGTGAACGAATTTTTTTTTTAATAAATTTTTTATTTTTTCTTTAGAAAATATTGGTAGATTTTTTGGAAAAAATAATCCTTGTTTGGCACCTAAACCTAATTTAACTGCATTTGAAAAGTTTACTATTTCATTTTTTTTTTTAAGATTATATAGTTTCATTAAAATTATTTCCTATTTTTCTTGATCCAACAGAGTCTATTTTACAAATATGAGAAAATCCATTTTTTGTTTGAATATATTTTTTTAGAAAATATTTTTTAATTTTTTTTGCTATTTTTTTATTTTTACATATAGAAAAAATAGTTGGTCCGGAACCAGAAATTCCAAATGCAATAGATCCTAATTTTTTTACTTTTTTTTTATGTTTAGAAAAATTTTTTATTAATTTTTTTCTATAGGGTTCAGCTAAAACATCTTTTATAGAAGAAGATGCAAGATTTTCTTGATTTGTATAAGATGCATGAATAAAACATGATATATATTTACTATGTTGAATACAAATTTTTCTAGAGTATTTGTTAGGAAGTATTGATCTAGATGTTATAGTAGAAAGTTTTATTCCTGGCCACGCTATTATCCAATACCAATTTTTAAAATATTTAATTTTTTGAGAAATTTTTTTTTTATTTTCAATTATTAATCTTACTCCTCCAAGATAAGATGGAGCTACATTATCATAATGTTTTCCTCCTGAAATTTCTTTTTCTATTTTTCCCATTAAATATAAAAGTTTATTTTTTTTTAAAGGGTTTTGAAAAAAAATATTTAATGCAGTTAATGTAGATACGATAGATGATGCACTAGAGCCTAATCCTGAACTAATTGGTAAATTTTTTTCAAGAGTAATGTGTACATTTTTTTTAATTTTTAATTTTTTTGAAAAAATATACCAAGATTTCCAGGCTATATTATTTTTATATAGTTTTGGAAGTTCTGAAGAAAATTTTCCTATGTTTGTTAATTTAAATTTTTTTGATAGTTTTATAGAAACACAATCTCCTAATAATTTGTTATTTATTGGTGTGATTGCGGCTCCTAATATATCAAATCCTACTCCTAAATTTCCAATAGATGCTGGTGCATATATTTTTGTCATTTATTTATTTTCCAAAAATAATTTTATAAAATAGAATTTAATAAATCAGAAAATACTCCGGAAGCAGTTACTTGTTTACCAGCTCCGTATCCTCTAATTACTAATGGTATTGGTTGGTAGTATTTACTGTAAAATATAAATGCATTTTCTCCATTTTTTATTTTGTATAAAGGGTTTTTTTGATCAATTTCTGAAAGTTTAACTTTACAATTTCCATTTTTATTAATTGTTCCAATAAATCTTATTCTTTTTTTATTTTTTTTTGATTGAGATATTTTTTTAGAAAAATATTGATCTAATTTTTTTATTTTTTTTAAAAATTTTTCTATATTAATATTTTTTTTGAATGATTTTGGCAATATTTTTTTTATTTTAATATTTTTTAACTCTAAATTGTATCCCATTTCTCTTGCTATTATTAATAATTTTCTTGCTACATCTAATCCAGATAAATCTTCTCTTGGATCTGGTTCGGTTAGTCCTTTTTCTTTAGCTTCTTTTACAGCTTTTGAAAATAAAATTCCTTTATCTAATTTTCCGAAAATAAAAGACAATGATCCAGAAAGTATTCCTTGAAATTTTAATAATTTATCACCTGTTTGTTTTAAATTTTTTATAGTTTGTATAATTGGAAGTCCTCCTCCAACATTTGTTTCGTATAAAAACTTTTTGTTATATTTATATGATAAATTACGTATTTTTTTATAATTTTGAATACTTCCAGTATTAAATTTTTTATTTGCTGTAATTAAATGAAATCCATTTTTTATGTAGTTAAAATATTTATGAGAGATTTCTTTGCTGGATGTACAATCAACAATAATAGGGTTTACATAACATTTTTTTTTAATTATTTCATTAATTTTGTGAATCAGTTCTTCTTTATTTTGAAATTTCTTTTTTATTTTTTTGAATTTTTCTTTCCAAAATTTTATATTAATTCCATTTTCTTTAAATAATATTTTATTTGAATTAGATATTAGACAAATTTTAATAATAATATTTTTTTTTTTTAATGATTTTTTTTCTTGAACAATTTGTTTTAATAAAGTTTTTCCTATACCCCCTATTCCTAATAAAAATATTTCAATTAGATTATTTTTATTTAAAACTATTTTATGTATTAATTTTATTCCTGAATTTTTATTTTTAGATTTTATAATAAATGATATAGAATTTTTTGATGTATTTTTAATTGTATCAATTATTTTAATTTGAGAATTTTTTAAAGTTTGATTTATTTTATAAATTAAATCTTTTTTTTTAATAATATTTTTTTTTACTAGAGAAATGATAGATAAATTTTTTTTAATTTTTATTTTTGTTACATGTTTATTAGAATTTTTATATATTTTTTTTAAAATTTTATGAGTATTTTTGAAATTTTTTTTTTCTACATAAAAATTTATATAATTGAAATCTATAGAATTTGAAAATAATATTATAGAAATATATTTTTTTCTAATAGAATTTAATAATTTTTTTTGTATTTTATGTATTATTTGGTTATTATTAATTTTAATACAACACATATATATGTTTTCCATATATGTTATACTAAAATTATATTTATTTTTTTTTGTTTTATTTGATTTATATATTTTTGTTCCATAAAAATTTTTATTGAATGTATTTTTTATATAACAAGGAATTTTAAATTTTTTTAATGGATAAATTGATTTTGGATGAAGTACTTTTGCTCCTAAATTAGATAATTCTATAATGTTTTTATATGTCATATTTTTTAATGTTTTTGCTTGATTTACTATTTTTGGATCACATGTAAGAACTCCATTTACATCAGTCCATATTTCACAAACATCTGCTTTTAAACAAGCAGAAAGTATTGCTGCTGAATAATCTGATCCGTTTCTTCCTAATAAAACTAGTTCTTTTTTTTTATTTCCAGCAATAAATCCAGGCATTAAAATTATTGATTGATTTGAAATTTTTATTTTTTTTATTTTTTTTATTGATTGATTAATATCTGCCTGAGAATCTAATATATTTCCTTTTGACATTATTTTTTTTACTGGATTTATTAGAATAATTTTATTTTTTTTTGAATTTAGTATATACATCATAATATATGTTGATAATATTTCTCCTTTTGAAATTATTTGTGAAAAAATTTTTTTTGGACATTTTTGCAATAGATATATTATTTTAGAATATTTTTTTAAAAATTTTATTTCTTTATTTATTATTTTATATAAATTTTTGAAAGAAATATTTTTATTTTGATTTGATATTTTTTGTATTATTTTTAAAAATTTATTTTTTATTTTTAAAATAATTTTTTTATATTTTTTTTTTTTTTTAGCGTATTTTATTAATTTTTCTAAATTATTAGTTATTTTTGCAGGTGCGGATAAAACAACTGCTATTTTATTTTTTTTAGATTCTTCTTGAATTATTTCTGATACTGATAATATTTTTTTTGCATCAGCTAATGATGTTCCTCCAAATTTCAAGATTTTAATCATTTTTAAATCTCCTCCTATTTTTATTTAAATAAAAAGTATTTAATTTATTTTTTATGTATTTTTAAATAACTAAATTTAATATATATTATATAAAAAAAATAAAAAAAAATAACATTAAATTATATTGTTAAATTAATTTTAATTTTTTTTATTAATTTATATGTTTTTAAAAAAATTTTTATAAAAAATAAAAAAATATTTTAATATAATAATAATATTTTTTTAAAAATATTTTAATTTTTTTATATAAATATTTTTATTTTAATATTTTTTCAATATTATAACTCATGGAGTTCATAGATTTTTTTTATATTAAAATTTTTTTAAAAAATTTTTAAAAAATTTATTATATTTTGAATTTTTTTAATGAAATATTTTTATATATTTTTATATTTATTTTTTTTTTATAATTTAATTTTTTATGAAATTTAAATAAATTATATATTTATTTTTTATGTATGTTTACTTTAATATTATCAATTAATCTTATTTTTTTTATAAATACACTAATTAATATAATAGCTTTTTTACTGTTTTTTCTAATTTTTTTTAAATTTTTTGAATCTCTAATTTTTAAAGATTCAATCTTTATTTGTTTTTTTATAAATTTTTTTAATATATTTTTTTTAATTTTTTTAATATTTTCATAACCTTGAAATATAATTTTTTTTTTAAATTGCAAAAGGTATTTATAAATATATTTTGCGATATTTTTATTTTTTGAATTTAATAAGTTATTTCTAGAACTGATAGCTAATCCATTTTTATTTCTTTTTGTTGGAATAGATATAATTTTTATATTATAGTTTAGTTCTTTAACAAGAGTTTTTATAATATATAATTGTTGAAAATCTTTTTCTCCGAAAATTGCATATTTTGGTTTAATGAGATTAAATAATTTACATATTATTGTTGAGACTCCATTTAAATATTTTGGTCTAGTGATATTTTCTAAAATTGTTGATGTTTTTTTTACAGAAACTATCGTATGTTTATATAATCCCTTTGGAAACATTTCTTTCTGATGAGGAATAAATACGATATTAACTTTGTTTTTTTTTAATTTTTTCAGATCTTTTTTTATTGTTTTCGGGTAATTTAAATAATCTTTTAATGAATTAAATTGAAGTTTATTAATAAATATACTTACAATTGTAATTTTTGAAAGGAGATTTGATTGTTTTATAAGTTCAATATGTCCATTATGTATGTTTCCCATTGTTGGAATTAATGCACTATTATTATTTATTTTTTTGATTATTTTTATTAATTTTTTTTTTTTTTTTATTATCTTCATGTTTTTTTTTAAAAAAATGTATGTTTTTTAGAAGGAAATTTTCCAAGTTTGACTTCTTGAATATAATTTTTAATTGCTTGTGTTAAGGATATGTTTTTTTTTAAAAAAATTTTTACAAATTTATGTTTTTTTTGTGTAATACCTAACATATCATGCATTACTAATATTTGTCCATCTGTGTGAGGACCGGATCCAATTCCTATTACTGGTATTTTTAATTTTTTAGTAATTTTCTTTGCTAAATTATTAGGAACGCATTCTAAAAGAATCATATTTGTTCCTGATTTTTCTAAAATTAATGCTTCTTCAAAAATTTTTTTTGAATCTATTTTAGATTTTCCTTGAATTTTGTATTCTCCTTCTTTATGTATATTTTGAGGTTTTAATCCAATATGACAACATGTTAAAATAGATCTTTCAGCTAAATATTTTATTATTTTTTTTATCCATATTCCTCCTTCTATTTTAATCATATTTGCTCCAGATTGAATTATTGAGCATGCGTTTTTTAGAGTTTGTTTTTTATTCATAAATGTCATAAATGGTAAATCTGAAATAATAAATTTATTTTTAGATCCTTTTCTTACAGCTTTTGTATGATATTTTATATGTTTTAATTTTACTTCTAAAGTAGATTTTTTTCCTTGAATAACCATTCCAAGAGAATCACCTACTAATAGAATTGGAATGCCTGATGTTGAAAATAATTTTGAAAAACTAAAATCATAAGCAGTAATTGCTGAAAATTTATGTTTTTTTAATTTCCATTTATATATTTTATATATATTAATTTTTTTCATTTTTTTTTTTTTTTTTTTTTATTTTATTTTTTAAATTTTTTTTTTAAATTTATAAAAAAATTTTTATATAAATTTTTTTTATTTTTAAAATTATATTATTTTTTTAAAAATTTTATTTTTTTCTATTTTTTTTTTTATAATATAAAAATTATATGCTTCAAAAAATTTTTTATTTTTTTTTATTTTTTTTGGAATGTTTTTTGAATTATATGTAATAAAATTTATTACTTTCCAAATTTCTTTTATTGAATAAATTATTTGTTTTGGAATTGATAATATAAAAGACGCTTTTTTTAAAATTAATTTAAGAGAAATTTTTGAGGCATCTTTATAGTTTATTTTTTTATTATTTTTAATTTTTATAGTATTTATAAAATATGGATACCATAGTATTGCTGACCATAAAAATTCTGGATGTATTTTTTTTTTTTTTTTATATCTTTTATCATTTTCTTTTAAAATATTTGTTAGTAAAGAATGAATTAAAATATTAATATTTTTACTATAATGTAATAAAGGAAATGAAAAAATAATTTTTAATAAACAAAATTTTTTTAATTTTCTATATGCTTGATATCCAAAACCTGTTTGTAATAGTTTATTTAATTCATTATATAATCTTGCTGAAGGAACATGAGATATTAATTTTGCAAGTTTTGGAATTGCTTTTGCTGTATTTTTTTCTATTTTCATTCTTAATTGTACTGAAAATCTAATTACTCTTAACATTCTTACAGGATCTTCTCTATATCTTGTTTCAGGATCTCCAATTAATCTAATAATTTTTTTTTTTATATCTTTAATGCCTCCTACATAATCTCGAATACTTAAATCTATTACATTAAAATATAAAGTATTAATAGTTAAATCTCTTCTTTCTGCATCTTCTTCTATTTGTCCAAATATATTATCACGTAAAAGTATTCCTAGACTTTTTTTTTTTTTATATATTTTATTTATATTTTTTTTATCATGATTATGTCCTCTAAAAGTAGATACTTCAATTGTTTCTTTTTTAAACATTATGTGTGCTATTTGAAATCTTCTTCCAATAAGTCTGCAGTTTTTAAATAATTTTTGTATTTCAAATGGAGTTGCATTAGTAGCTAGGTCAAAATCTTTTGGTTTTTTTCCTATAATAAGATCTCTAACACCACCTCCTACGAGATATGCTTGATAACCTGATTTATGTAATCTAAATAAAATTTTAATTGCATTTTTACTAATTTTTTTTCTAGATATGTTATGGTTTTTTTTAGAAATTATTATCATATGATTTATTTACAGTAAAAGTATTTGTTTTATTAAGTAAATATTTATATATTTTGTTAATATTTTTTAATAAATTAAAAATATAAAACATTATAATTCTTAATATTTTAAAAATTTATTAACGATAGTGAAGTGGATAATTATATCTCTTTCACTATCTTATTTTTTGTAAAATTTATCCGAGCATTTGTTTATCTCTTATTTCTTCTAATGTTTGACAATCTATACATAAATGAGCAGTAGGTCTGGCTTCTAATCTTTTAATACCTATTTCTACTCCACAAGTAGAACAGTATCCAAAATTTTTATTTTGAATTTTTTTTAAAGTAATATTAATTTTTTTTATTAATTTGTTTTCTCTATCTCGTTTTCTTAATTCTAAACTAAATTCTTCTTCTTGAACTGCTCGATCGATTGGATCAGGAAAATTAGAAGATTTTTTTGACATATAATATAAATCTTTTTTATTTTTATTTAATTGTTTTTTCCATGTTTCAAGAATTTTCTTGAAATGTGAGATTTGATTTTCATTCATATATTTTTCATTTTTTTTTTTTATATATGAACATACGCCTGCAATAGAAAGAATACTTAAAGAAGTGTTTTTTTTATTTTTATTTTTATACATAATATTTTTCCTTAACATAGTTTTTTTTTTTTTTTTAATAGAATAAAAAAAAATAAAAAAACTATATCAATATATAGATTTTATAATATACATGAGATGTTCGTAATATGAAATTAAATATTTTTTTTAGAATTTTTGATTTTTTATTTCTTTTGAAAAACAAATTATTTTAATAGTATTTTTTTTTAATTTATAATATATAAAATTTTTACTTTGAATAATGTTACATAGAAATTATTAAAATATTTATAATAGAATGGTTTAAAAATATGATTAAATTAGCTTTAGGTGTAGAATATGATGGTAGTAAATATTATGGATGGGAAAGTCAAATTAAAGGTTATTCTATTAAAGAAAAGTTAGAATCTGCGATATCTAGAATAGCAAATCATAAAATTTCAGTAATATGTGCAGGAAGAACTGATTCTGGAGTACATGCATATAATCAGGTTATACATTTTGAAACTTGTACTTATAGAAAAAATTTTACATGGTTAATTGGTATAAATAGTTTATTACCTAAAGATATTTCTATAAAATGGATTAAAAATGTTTTACAAGATTTTCATGCTCGATATTCTGCGATTTCAAGAAGTTATCGTTATATTATATATAACAATTTTATAAGGTCTGCTTTATTAAGAAATAGAGTAAATAATATTTTTTTTAATTTAAATGTAAAAAAGATGAATCGTGCAAGTAAATTTTTATTAGGAGAAAATGATTTTTCTTCTTTTAGAGCATCTAAATGTCAATCTTATAGTTCTTGGAGAAATATTTTTAAGATTAAAGTATATAAAAAAAATAATTTTTTTATAATAATTGATATTACTGCAAATTCTTTTTTATATAAAATGGTTAGAAACATTGTTGGATGTTTAATTGAAATAGGTAGAAATAAAAAAAATGAACTATGGCTTTTTAAGGTTTTGCATTTAAAAAATAGAATTTTTTCTGGACCTACTGCTTTAGCTAATGGTTTGTATTTATTGTCTGTAGAATATCCAAAACGTTTTAAAATATTTAATAGAAATTTAGACTATTTTTAATTTTTGTATTTATATAAATATTAATTATAAAAATTAAAATATTATATTTTTTTTGTAGTTTACACATTTTTATATTTTTAATAATCAAAATTTTAAATGTTTTATTTATATTTAATAAAATAGATTTATAGAGAATATAATTTTTTCTGTTTTGTAATATTTTTTATAAATTTTTTAAAATTAATATATATTTATAATTTTTGAATTGTATAAATTAATAAATTTATTTTATATATTTAATTATTTAATTAATTTTATAAATTCATGATAATAATTTTTTAGTATTTTATTTAACATTTTAATAAAAGAGAAGAAATATGTTTTTTAATTTTTTTAAAAAAATTTTTAGTAATAGAAATGATAGAATTTTGATGAAATTAAATTTAATAGTAGAAAAAATTAACAGTTTAGAAAAAATTTATAAAAATTTTACTGATGAAAAATTACAAAAACAAACAAAAATTTTTAAAAAACGACTCCAAAATAAAGAATCTTTAGATAACTTATTAGTGGAAGCATATGCTACTGTTCGAGAAGCTAGTAAGAGAATTTTTGGATTACGTCATTTTGATTCTCAAATATTAGGAGGAATTGTTTTAAATAATCAGTGCGTAGCAGAAATGAAAACTGGTGAAGGTAAAACATTAACTTCTACTTTACCTGCATATTTAAATGCGTTATTAGGTAAAGGAGTTCATATCATCACTATGAACGATTATTTATCTCAAAGAGATTCGAAGAAAAATAAATCTTTGTTTGAATTTTTAGGATTAACTGTAGGATTAAATTTACCAGATTTATCAATTTCTTCTAAGAAAAAAGCTTATAATTCAGATATTACTTATGGAACAAATAATGAATTTGGTTTTGATTATTTAAGGGATAATATGGTTTTATCAAAAAAAAATCAAGTTCAGAGAGGATTGAATTATGCTTTGATTGATGAAGTAGATTCAATTTTGATTGATGAATCTCGAACTCCTTTAATAATTTCTGGAGAAGAAGATGATTATTCTAAATTGTATGTACATATTAATAAAATTATTAAAAATTTAATTCAACAAAATTCAGAAGATACAGAAGATTCTGCAGGATCTGGAGATTTTTTTTTGGATGAAAAGTCTAAACAAGTATATTTAACAGAGAGAGGATTAATAAAAATAGAAAAAATATTAGTAGAAAGAAAAATTATGGATAAGAAAGAATCTTTATATTCTTCAAAGAATATTAAGTTATTACATTATATTACATCAGCATTAAAGGCTCATAGATTATTTATAAAAGATGTTGATTATTTAGTAAAAAATAAAGAAATTGTTATAGTAGATGAGCATACTGGAAGGGTTATGCAAGGTAGACGTTGGTCCGACGGGATACATCAAGCGATTGAAGCAAAAGAAAATTTATTAATAAAAAATGAAAATAAAACGTTAGCGTCAATTACGTTTCAAAATTACTTTAGGTTATATAAAAAATTATCAGGAATGACTGGAACTGCATATACTGAATCTTATGAATTTAGAACTATTTATAATTTAGATACTGTTGTCATACCAACAAATAAACCTATGATTAGAAAAGATTATTCAGATTTAGTTTATTTAACTGAAAAAGAAAAAATTGAAGCAATTGTCAAAGATATTCAAAGATGTTATTTAAGAAAACAACCAGTTTTAGTTGGTACAGTTTCAATTGAAAAATCTGAAATTATTTCAAATATTTTATTAAAATTACAAATTAAACACAATGTTTTGAATGCAAAGTTTGATAAAAAAGAAGCAGAAATTATTTCTCAAGCTGGTCAGTTAGGTGCTGTTACAATTGCAACAAATATGGCTGGTAGAGGAACAGATATTATTTTAGGAGGGTATTTCGAGGATCAATTAAAAAAACATAATTCAGAAAAAATTTTTAAAAGAAAATTTTTTTTTGAAAATAAGAAATGGAAGAAAGATCATAGATTAGTTTTGTCAGTTGGAGGATTACATGTAATTGGAACAGAAAGGCATGAATCCAGGAGAATAGATAATCAACTAAGAGGAAGATCAGGTCGTCAAGGAGATATTGGTTCTTCTAGATTTTATGTATCAATGGAAGATTCTCTAATGAGAATTTTTGCTTCGAAAAAATTAATAACAATAATGAGAACATTTGGCATGAAGTATGGAGATTCTATTGAAAATTCTTTAGTGAATATAGCTATTTCTAATGCTCAAAAAAAAGTAGAAAATATGAATTTTGATATTCGTAAACAACTTTTAGAATATGATAATATTATTGATGAACAAAGAAAAGTTGTTTATAAACAAAGAAATATTTTAATTAATAGAAACGAAATTAGTAAAACAATAAAAATTATTTCAAAAGATGTGTTTTTATTAGTGATTAATAAATTTTTAGATATAGAGGACTTAAATAAAAGAAAAAAAAGTTTCATACGATTAGAAAAATATTTATTGAAAAAATTTAAAATGAACGTACAATTTTTAAATTTTTCTAAAATTGAAAATAATAAAATTAAATCTTATATATTAGACAAAATATTAGAAAAATTTAACATAAATTATTTTATTAAAGAGCATTTAATTGGTTCCGAAAATATGAGAAATATAGAAAAATCAATTATGTTAAAAAAATTAGATTTTTTTTGGCAAGAACATTTATCTGAAATGGAATATTTAAGGCAAGGAATACATTTAAGAGGATATGCTCAAAAAGATCCTAAATTAGAGTATAAAAGAGAATCTTTTATTATTTTTTCAAATATGTTAGAGTCTTTAAAATATGAAGTTATTTTACAATTAAGTCGTATAAGTTTTTCTAATTTTGATCCGTATGGAAGTAAAGAGGTTGATTATAAATTTTCTATTAATCCTAAATATTTGAAAAAAGCAAGAAGATTTTTAAAGAAAAACACGAATATTAATTTTGATTATTCTTATCATTTAAATGATAAAAATTTTTCTTTTTCTAGAAATTCATTATGTTCATGTAATTCTGGAAAAAAATATAAACATTGTCATGGTTTTTTAAAGTAAAAAAAATTTATATATGATATAAAATTTTATGAATTTATATTTTATAAAAAAAATATTATTTTTAATTTTATATAATTTTTTTAAATATTTTATATTTTTAATTACATATTACATTTTTAAAAAATATAAATTTTTTAAAATATTTTTTATATATTTAAAAAATTTGTAAAAAATTTTGTATTTTTTATTTTTTTATAGAAAAAATTTTAAAATATTTAATTTAAACTTTTATTTTTTTTTAAGATAATAAAAAATTTTATAAAATTTATATTTGAAAAATTATTTTTTTAAACGAATTTTTAATACTTTCTTTTATAAAAAATTTATCATTTTTTTTAAATTTTTTTTAAAAAAAAATTTAATTAAATTTTTTTTAAATAATATAAAGATAATTTATTTTTTTGATAAAATAAAAAATATATGTTTCTTGATTTTTTATAAAAATATGATTTATTTAGAAATATAGATTTAAAATTTTTTTAACAATAGTTTATTTTTTTTAAATAAAAAAATAAGGAGTACTCTATGTCTAAATATGATTATAAAGACATTGATATAGATCCTATAGAAACAAAAGATTGGTTAGATTCAATAAATTCTGTAATAAAAAGAGATGGAAGTAAGAGAGGAAATTTTTTAATTAATAAAATTATAAAAGAATATAAAGAATTAAATATTTTAAATAATAAAAAATATTTTTCTGATTATATCAATACAATACCATTAGAGAATGAAGAGAATTATCCGGGTAATTTAAAATTAGAAAAAAGAATTTGTTCTGCAGTACGTTGGAACGCAATCATGATGGTGTTAAAAGCATCTAAAAAAGAATTAGAATTGGGGGGACATTTATCATCTTTTCAGTCTTCTTCTATAATTTATGAAGTATGTTTTAATCATTTTTTTTTAGCAAATAATAATTTAAATTTAGGAGATTTAATTTATTTTCAAGGACATATTTCTCCTGGAATTTATTCTCGAGCTTTTTTAGAAGGAAGAATATCTAAAAATAAAATAGACAATTTTAGACAAGAAGTTAATGGAGATGGTTTATCTTCTTATCCTCATCCAAAATTAATGCCAAATTTTTGGCAATTTCCTACAGTTTCTATGGGTCTTGGATCAATTTGTTCAATTTATCAAGCAAAATTTTTAAAATATTTACAAAATAGAGGTTTAAAAAATACTAAAAATCGAACAGTGTATGTATTTTTAGGTGATGGAGAAATGGATGAGCCTGAATCCAAAGGAGCTATTAATATTGCAGTACGTGAAAAATTAGATAATTTAATTTTTATAATTAATTGTAATTTACAAAGATTAGATGGTCCTGTTATAGGTAATGGAAAAATTATTAATGAATTAGAAAGCTTATTTTTAGGCGCTGGATGGAAAACAATTAAAGTTATTTGGGGAAGTAGATGGGATGAATTATTAAAAAGAGATAAAAGTGGAAAACTAATTCAATTAATGAATGAAACAGTTGATGGAGATTATCAAACATTTAAATCGAAAAATGGAGCTTATATTAGAAAAAATTTTTTTGGAAAATATAAAGAAACTTTAGATTTAGTTAAAAATATGACTGATGACGAGATTTGGAATTTGAATAGAGGAGGTCATGATTACAAAAAAATTTATTCTGCATTAAGAAAAGCAAAGAGTATTAAAAAAAAACCTGTAGTAGTATTTTTTCATACAATTAAAGGATATGGAATGGGAAAAAATATTGCTGGTAATAATATTGCTCATCAAGTTAAAAAAATTAGTTTACAAGATATTAAAAATATTAAAGATAATTTAAAAATACCTATTTTAGATAAAGATTTAAAAAAACTTCCTTATATATCTTTTAAAAAATCTTCTGAAGAATACAATTATCTTCATAATCAAAGAAAAAAATTAGGTGGATATGTTCCAGAACGAATTCATAATTTTTCTGAAAAATTTTCAATTCCAAGTTTAGAAGATTTTCAGTCTGTTTTAATTGAGCAAAGAAGAAAAATTTCTACCACAATTGCTTTTGTGAGAATTTTATATATTTTATTAAATAATAAAACAATTTGTAACAGGATAGTTCCAATTGTTGCAGATGAAGCGAGAACATTTGGAATGGAAGGTTTATTTAGAAAAATTGGAATATATAATTTAAATGGACAAAAATATGTAGCTCAAGATAAAGATTTGTTGTCTTATTATAAAGAAGAAAAAAATGGTCAGATATTACAAGAAGGAATTAATGAATTAGGCGCTGCTGCATCTTGGTTAGCTGCTGCAACTTCATATAGTACAAATAATTTTCCAATGATCCCATTTTATATTTATTATTCTATGTTTGGTTTTCAAAGGATTGGAGATTTATGTTGGGCTGCTGGAGATCAACAAGCACGTGGTTTTTTAATAGGAGGTACATCTGGAAGAACAACTTTAAATGGTGAGGGATTACAACATGAAGATGGTCATAGTCATATTCATGCTTTAACAATTCCTAATTGTATTTCTTATGATCCAGCATATTCTTATGAATTAGCTGTAATCATTCAAAACGGTATAGATAGAATGTATGGAAAAAAACAAGAAAATATCTATTATTATATTACTACGACAAATGAAAATTATTATATGCCTGGAATAATTTCAGGAATAAAAAAAGGAATTTGCAAAGGTATGTATAAATTAGAAAGTTTTTCTGGAAAAAATTTGTCAGTGCAGTTATTAGGATCTGGATCAATTTTAAGAATTATAAGAAAAGCTGCATTGATTTTGTTTAGAAAATATAATATTGGTTCAGATGTTTATAGTGTTACTTCTTTTACTGAACTAGCAAGAGAAGGGCAAGATTGTGATCGTTGGAATTTTTTAAATCCTAATAAAAAACCTAAAATTTCATATGTTTCTTCAATTATGAATAAAAATCCTACTATTGCTTCAACAGATTATATAAAATTATATGCTGAACAAATTAGAAAATATGTCCCTTCTACTTACAAAGTTTTAGGAACTGATGGTTACGGTCGTTCAGACAGTCGAAAAAATCTTCGTAGTTATTTTGAAATCAATGAAAATTATATTGTTATAGCAGCTTTAGAAGAATTAGTTAAATGCGGAAAAATAAATATTCAATTTGTTTTAGATGCTATAAAAAAATTTAATATAAAAAAAAATAAAACTAATCCGCGTTTGTTATAGGAGTGTATATTAATTTATGAGTTTAATAATAAAAGTTCCTGATATTGGAATAGATGAAGCAGAAGTTATAGAAATTTTAGTAAAACCGATGGATCAAATAAATTTAGATCAAGGATTAATTATTGTAGAAGGTCAAAAAGCATCAATTGAAATTCCATCTCCTTATGAAGGCATAGTAAAAGATATTTATGTTAAAGTAGGAGATGTTATTCATATAAATTCTTCTATTATGTCTATAAATTCTATTAAATTAAATGAAAAAAATAATATAGATACAAAATTTTCTAAAAATTCTGATTCAGAAGATAATAAAATTTTTGTTACTTCAGAAAGTACTAATAATACTTTCAATAAAGAAAATTCTGTTTTAGTTTATGCTTCTCCTTCTATAAAAAGATTATGTAGAAAATTAAAAATATCAATAAATAAAATTAAAGGAACTGGAAGAAAAAATCGAATTTTAAAGGAAGATGTATTAGATTATATAAAATTGTCTAATAAAAAATCAGATTTATGTATTAAAAACAATATAAATTTTATAGAAAAATTAAAAGATACTAAATTAGAAAGAGATAAAACTTCAAAAAATATAATTTTTTTGAGTAAAATTCAAAGAATTTCAAGTAAAATTTTTTCTAGAAATTGGAATGAAATTCCTCATGTGACTCAATTTAAAAAAATTGATATTACTAAATTAGAAAATTTTAGAAATAAAATTAATAATGAGTGTAAAAGCTTAAATGTTAAGTTTACTTTATTAACTTTTATTATTAAAGCAATTTCTATCAGTTTAAAAAAATTTAAAAAATTTAATAGTTCTTTACATGATAAAAAAGATAGAATAATTATTAAAAACGAAATTAATGTTGGAATTGCTGTTAATACAAAAGATGGAGTAGTGGTTCCAGTTTTAAAAAATGTAGATAAAAAATCTTTAAAAAACATTTCTGAAGAATTAGTTAATTTATCTATCAAATCGAGAGATAATAAATTAAAATTAAATGAAATGAGTCAAGGAAGTTTTACTATATCTAATTTAGGTAATTTTGATGTAGGAGAGTTTACACCTATTATAAATTCTCCAGAAGTAGCTATATTAGGAGTATCTAGAGCAAATCTTGAGCCGGTATGGAATAATGATTGTTTTATTCCTCGTTTATTGTTACCAATTTCTTTATCTTATGATCATAGAGTAATTAATGGTGTTGATGGAGCTATTTTTATAAAAAATTTAAATAAAAATTTAATTAAATTTCATAGATTATTATTTTAATAAAAAAATATTTTTTATAAAATGTTACATCAATAATTTTAACTTTTGGAAATAAAAATGAATAATATAATTAATACAGATTTAGTTGTTATAGGTGGAGGTCCAGCAGGATATTCTGCTGCTTTTCGTGCTTCTGATTTAGGAGTAAAAACTTTAATAGTTGAAAAATATTCGGTTTTAGGAGGAGTTTGTTTAAATGTGGGTTGTATTCCTTCTAAAGCTTTGTTGCACTTTTCGAAAGTATTACAAGAATATAGAGAGTTTTTAAAATTACAAGTAGTTACTAATAAACCGGAATTTAATTTTAAAAAAATTCAGTCTTGGAAAAATAATTTAATTCAAAAAATGAACAATAGTTTAAATGTTTTGTCTAAAAAAAGAAATGTTAAAATTGTAAAAGGAATTGCGTCTTTTGTTAATAAAAATAAAATTTTTGTTAAAAGTAACAATAAAAATTTAGAAATTAATTTTAAAAACGTCATTATTGCTACTGGATCGAGTTCTATAAAATTACCTTGTTTAAATTCTCATGATAAGCGTATTTGGTATTCTTCAGATGCTGTAAATTTACCTTTTATACCTAATAAAATGTTAATTATTGGTGCAGGAATAATTGGTTTAGAAATGGCAACTATTTATAGTTCTTTAGGCTCTAAAGTAGATATTATTGAAAATTCAGATACAATACTTTCTTCAGCTGATCTCGATATTAGTTCTTTTTTTATTAAATCAATTCAAGATAAATTTAATTTAATGTTAAATTCTTGTGTAGAAAATATTAAATTAAATAAAAATTATATTACAGTGAAAATTAAAACTGATGATTTTATAAAAAAGATAAATTATGATGTTATTCTTGTTTCAATAGGAAGGTTTCCTAATATTCATGATTTAAATTTAAATAATGTAGGAGTGCAATTAGATAATAAAAAATTTATTATTATTGATGATCAATGTCGTACTAACGTTCCTGGAATTTATTCTATTGGCGATGTTTCAGGGAATCCAATGTTAGCTCATAGAGGAATTTATCAGGGTCATATTGTTGCTGAAGTAATTTCTGGAAAAAATCATTATTTTGATACAAAAATAATTCCAAATATTTGTTATTCTGATCCTGAAATTGCATGGGTTGGATTAACTGAAAAAGATTTAATAAAAAATAAAATACAATATAAAAGCTCAACATTTCCATGGATTGCTTCAGGAAGAGCATGTGTTTCAAATTCTTCTAAAGGAATAACAAAGTTAATTTTTGATAAATTAACTAATAAAATTGTTGGAGGTGCAATTGTTGGAAGAACTGCAGGAGAACTATTAGGAGAATTAACTTTAGCGATAGAAATGGGTTGTGATCTTTCAGATATTTCTTTAACTATGCATGCTCATCCAACTTTATATGAATCAATTCAGTCTTCATCAAAAATGATTGAAGGAACTATGACTGATTTATTAAATGTTTAATTAATTTTATTTCGTTTTTTAGTTTTTTTCTTTCTGTTTTTTTTATTTCGATTATTTATTTTTTTTTTTTTTTTTTATTTTGTTTTTTCTTTTTTGATGTTATGAATTAGATAAATTTTTTGCATAACATCAAAATTTTTAATTTAAAAAAAATAATTATTTATTTATTTTTTCATATTTTTTTTTATATTTTTCATATTATTTTATTAAGATCTGTTAATTATATAGAATAAATTAAAATATTTTTTTGTAAATTTATTATTTATTAGAAATTTTCTTATTAATTTTTTTATTTGATTAATAAAATTATTATTTTTTAAATATATTGATTAATTATTATTTATTTTTTAAATAACTTTTTTTTAGAAATATTTTTATTTTCTAGATATGTATATTAATAACTCAATATATTTAATTTTGTAAAATTAATATATAATTGTTATTGTAAAATCTTCTTTATTTTTGAAAATTTTATAAAATAATTTTTTAAAATATATTGATTAAAAAGTTATAAATATTTTTTATTTTTATTTTTTTTTTTTTTTTTTTTTTTTTTTTTTTTTTTTTTTTTTTTTTTTTTTTTTTTTTTTTTTTTTTTTTTTTTTTTTTTTTTGAAATAACATTTTTAATTATATTTTTAAAAATTTTTTAATATTTTTTTTATATATTAAAAGATGTTCCACAACTACAAGTTGATTTCGCATTAGGATTATTTATGACAAATTTTGAACCATTTAAATTTTCAACATAATCAATTTTTCCACCTATTAGGTATTGCATACTAATAGGATCAATAATTATCGGAATATTTGATTTTATAAAAACAATATCATTTAAATTATATTTTTTTTCTAATTTAAATCCGTATTCAAAGCCGCTACATCCACCTCCTGTGATATATATTCTAAATTTTGTATTTTTATTTTTTTCATTTTTAATTAAATTTTTTATATAAGAAGAAGCGGAATGAGTTAATTGAATTTTTTTTTTAAATAGTTTTTTCATTCATTTTTTCTCTTTATTTATAAACTTTTTATTTTTTTTAAAATATTTTTTTAAGTGATAAATTTTGTTTGAAGATTTTTTTATTTTTTTCTTAAAAATGTTGGAATATCTAAGTATGATTTATTTTTATGAGAATATTTTTGTTCGTGATTTGTGTTTTTTTGATTTTGAATATGTTTAGAAGCATTTAATTTATTTAATTTTTTATATCTATAATCGTTTAATATGTCATTTTTTGAATTATTTTTATTGTTTTTAGTAGTATTTTCTAATTGTCTTTCTAAACCAATACCTGTTGCTACTACTGTTACTCTTAATTCGTCATTCATTTCTGGGTCTAAAGATGTTCCTATAACTACTGTAGCATTATCAGATGAAAAAGCTCTAATGGTATTTCCAACCATTTCAAATTCATCTAACCTTAAATTAAGTCCAGCAGTAATATTTACTAGAACTCCTTGTGCTCCTGATAAATCAACATCTTCTAACAAAGGACTAGAAATTGCTATTTCAGCAGCTTCTTCGGATCTATTTTCTCCAGAAGAAATTCCTGTTCCCATCATAGAATATCCCATTTCTGACATAACTGTTCTAACATCTGCAAAATCAACGTTCATCAAACCAGGTCTTGTTATTAGTTCTGCTATTCCTTGAACAGCTCCTTTTAAAACGTTATTTGCAGCACTAAATGCATCAAGTAAAGAAATTCCTCTATTTAAAACTTTTAATAATTTATCATTTGGAATAATTATTAATGAATCTACATATTTTGACAATTCTATAATTCCTTGATCCGCACATAACATTCTTTTTTTTCCTTCAAAATGAAATGGCTTTGTAACAACTGCAACAGTTAATATACCTAATGATTTTGCAACTTCTGCAATAACTGGAGCTGCTCCAGTTCCTGTTCCTCCACCCATACCTGCAGCAATAAAAATCATATCTGCACCTTCAAGAGCAGTTTTTATAATTTCTTTGTCTTCTTCTGCTGAAGTTTTTCCAATTTCTGGATTTGCGCCTGCACCTAATCCTTTTGTAATATTTGTTCCAATTTGAATTATTTGACTGACTTCAATTTTTCTTAAAGCTTGAGCATCTGTATTGATTGCAAAAAATTCTACTCCTTCAATTTTTTCTTTTACCATATATTCTACGGCATTTCCTCCACCTCCTCCTACTCCAATAACTTTAATAACGGCGTCGCTTCCTACTTCTACTGATTCAAACATTTTATAAATCTCCAAGATTATAATTTATTTTTTGATAAATTTTTTAAAATATTTTTTTTTAATATTTTTTATGAGTTAAACCAATTATGAATTTTATATAACCAAGTATTTTTTTTAAAAAAATTTTTTTTATTATTTTTTTTTTTATTATAATGGAGTAATCCTACAACAGTTGAGTATTCAGGCATTTTTACATGATTGATTAATCCAGTAATATTTTTTGAACATCCTATTCTTACAGGAAGTTGAAAAATTCTTTCAGCACAATCAGTAAAGAATTTGGTATTAGAAACTCCTCCTGTTAATACAATTCCACTATTTAAATTATATTTATATCCTTTGTTTTGAAATTTTTTTTGTAATTTTAAAATATTTTTATTTACTAATTCTAATAGTTCTATACATCTTAATTCAATTACTTCTGTTAATTTTTCTTGGTTTAAAACTTGTGATTCATTATTTTTAGATTTTGTAATTTTTATATTGTTTAAATTTTCTTGTAGAAATCCTGATGCACATCCATATTTTATTTTTATTTTTTCTGCATCTGATATTGGAGAAGAAAATGCATAAGATATATCTTGAGTAATAATATTTCCTGCATAAGGAATAACTTGGCTATGTTGTAAAGATCCATCAATATATATTAAAATATCCATTGTTCCTCCTCCTATATCAATCATACATACACCTAGTTTTTTTTCTTCTTTTGTTAAAACTGCTTTGCTCGATGCTAATCCTGAAAAAATTATTTTATTTATTTTTAGTTTGCATTGTTCTATAGCTTTCACAATATTTTTTTCTATGTTATAATTAGAAGTTATTAAATGTACTTTTGATTGCATTCTAATTCCTGATAAACCTAAAGGATTTTTAATTCCTTTTTGTTCATCGATAGTGTATTCTTGAGGAATTACATGTAAAATATGATATTTATCTTTTATTCGAATAGATTTAGCAGTTTTTAATACTTTTTTTATATCGTTAATTTTTACTTCATTTTTTTTTATTTTAACCATTCCAACTTCATTCATATAATTAATATATTTATTAGAAAAAGATAAATTTATAGAATATATTTTGTGTTTTGACATTCTTTCTGCTTGATTAATAGATTTTTTTATACATTTAATAATTGATTCTAAATTATTTATATCTCCTTTATTAATTCCTTTAGAACGAGAATTTCCCAATCCAATAATATTTATTTTTTTGTTTGGTAAAATTTCTCCTACTAAAGAAGCGATTTTCGTAGTACCAATATCTAATCCTACTACGATTTTTTTATTTTTTAATTTTATCATTATTAAACTCTTTATTAATAAAAATTATTTTTAAAATTGTTATTCTTATTTCTTTTTTTTAGAAAAATAAAAAATTTTTGTGAAAATTTATTTTAAAATATTAATTAAAATATTTTTTTAGTTTTTATTATTTTTTTTTTTTTTTTTTAAAATCAATGTTTTTTATTTATTTATATTTTTTTAAATTCTGCTATTCTTAAAATAGCACTTCTTGATCTTAAGTTATTGAAAATTTCTTTTTTTGTAGGAAATATTTTTTTATATATTTTTAATTTACATTTTTTTTTATTTAATTTTATAAGTTCTTTTTCAGTAAATGGAATAGAACTTGGAAAATTTGGTATTTTTCTACTATGTTTAAACATAAAATTTTTTATTATTCGATCTTCTAATGAATGAAAACTAATTATGCATAATCTTCCCTTAGGTTTTAATATTTTTAATATATTTTTTAAAAATTTTTTTAATTCATATAATTCATTATTTAAATAAATTCTAATTGCTTGAAAACTTCTTCTAGAAGGATGTTTTTTTTGATATGGAAGAGATTTTTTTATAATTTTAGATAATTGTTGTGTTCTTTTTATTTTTTTTTTTTTTTTATATTTTGTAATATTTGATGCGATTTTTTTAGAATATCTTTCTTCTCCATATTTTTTTAAAACTTCAGATATTTTTTTTTCTGTTGCATTCATGATCCATTTTGATGCTGTTATTCCTTTTTTTTGATTCATTCTCATATCTAAAGGTCCATCTTTTTTAAAAGAAAATCCTCTTTTAGAGTTATTAAGTTGTAAAGATGAAATTCCTAAATCTAAAATAATTCCATTAATTTTTCTTAAAATTTTATATTTTGTACAATATTTATATATTTGTGAAAAGGATCCTTTAATAATTTTTATTCTAGAATCTTTGATTTTTTTTGCTATTTTAATCGATTCTGGATCTTTATCAATTACATATAATTTTCCTTGAGATCCTAATTTTTTTAAAATTTTTTTACTATGACCTCCACATCCAAAAGTTGCATCAATATAGATTCCATTTTTTTTTATTTTTAAAAATTTAATAGATTTTTTAAGTAATACAGGAGTATGCATATTTTTTAAAATTAATTTGATTTTATTTTTTTTATTCTAGAAATACTAATAATTCCTGATCTAGATATTTCTATTATTTTTCCAATTTTTTCTATTTTTTTTATAATTTTTTTTATTTTTTTTTTCTTCTTTGATAGTTTTATTATATATTTTTTTTTATAAATAGAAATAATATTTATTTTAAAGCGTTTAATTGTTTTTATTATTTTTTTTGTACATTTATTTTTTAATTTAAATTTAATTAATAAAATTTCTCTTTGAATATGTGTTTTTTTATCTATTTGTTGCACTTGTAACACATCAATTAATTTATATAGTTGTTTTTGAATTTGAGAAAAAAAATTTTTTTTTCCAATTATTTTAACATGTATATAAGAGAGTGTTTTATCTTTTATTGTTTTTGATATTGTGATATTTTTAATTATGTATCCAGTTTTTGAAAATAAATTTATTATTCTAGAAAGCACGTCTGATTTATTTTCTACGAGAATTAATAATATTGTTTTAATCATTTGTTATCACTTTTTTTTTTTTCAAAAATCATATCTTTCATAGATTCACCTTTAATTTGCATTGGATATACATGTTCAGATTGATCTATTTTAATATCTACAAATACTAATTTTTTTTGAGAAAGATACATTAGAGATTTTTTTAACTTTTTTTTTAATTCTTTTTTATTAGATATAGATATTCCAACATGTCCATAAGATTCTACTAATTTTATAAAATTTGGTAAAGATTTCATATATGATTGAGAATGTCTTCCAGAATAAATTATATCTTGCCATTGTTTTACCATACCTAAAGCACTATTATTTAAGTTTAATATTAAAATTGGTAATTTATATTGCATAGCAGTAGAAAGTTCTTGTATATTCATTTGAATACTTCCATCTCCTGTAATACAAATTATATTTTTTTTTGGATAGGCTAATTTTACTCCTAGAGCTGCTGGAAATCCAAATCCCATTGTTCCTAATCCTCCAGAATTAATCCATCTTCTCGGTTTATCAAACAAATAATATAAAGCTGTAAACATTTGATGTTGTCCTACATCAGAAGTAATATAAAATTTTCCTTTAGTTAACTTAAAAATAGTTTGAATAACTTTTTGTGGTTTAATATATGATGTATTTTTGTTATATTTATGAATTTTTATTTTTTTCCATTTTTCAATTTTTTTCCACCATGATTTATATTTTCTTTTGTATTTTTTTTTATTATTTTTTAATAAAAAATTCATTTTTTGAAGTATTTCTTTAATATTTCCTACAATTCCTAGATTTGTTTTTTTTATTGTTTTTGAAATAGATGTTGGATCTATATCAATATGAATAATATTTGCATATGGGCAATATTTTTTTACATTATTCGTGGTTCGATCATCAAATCTAACTCCTAATGCTAGAATTAAATCAGAGTAATGCATACTCATGTTAGCAGAATACGTTCCATGCATACCTAACATTCCAAGATTATTTTTATTCGTTCCTGGAAAACCACCTAAAGCCATAAGAGAGTTTGTCACTGGAATATTTAATTTTTTTACGAAATATTTTAATTCTTTGGAGCTATTTGAATTTATGATTCCTCCTCCGATATATATTACTGGTTTTTTTGATTTTATTATTTTTTGTAACACTGTTTTTATAATATGTTTTTTAATTTTAAATTTTTGTTTATAGGAACGAATATTAACATAATTAGGAAATAAATAAGGTCTTTTTTTTTTTGATAAAATGTTTTTTGGTATATCTATTACAACTGGTCCAGGACGTCCTGTACAAGCAATAAAAAAAGATTTTTTTATAATATATGGTATATCTTGTGTTTTTTTTATTAAAAAACTATGTTTAACTATAGGTCTTGAAATTCCAATCATGTCGCATTCTTGAAAAGAATCATATCCAATTAAATTTGAATCAACCTGTCCTGAGATAACAATCATTGGTATTGAATCCATATAAGCAGTAGCAATTCCTGTTATTGCATTAGTAGCACCAGGACCTGAAGTCACTAAAACCACTCCAGATTTTCCTGTAGATCTTGCATATCCATCTGCCATATGTGTAGCTGCTTGTTCATGTCTGACTAAAATATGTTTTATTTTTTTTATTTTGTTTAAAGCATCATATATTTCTAAAATTGCTCCTCCTGGATATCCAAAAATATATTTTACTTTTTCATCAATTAATGATTTTATAAGAATTTCTGCTCCTGAAAAAATTTTCATAGAATGTTCTCATATATTTGTTTAAAATGAAATATGATTTAATTATATAATATGATTTATTAAAAAATATATAATTTTATTTTTTTTAAAGAAAATAATTGTATAGTAATACGAATATATTATTTTTTTATTTTATTTTTTTTTTATTTTTTTTTAAAAAAAATATTTATAATATATTTTTTTATATAATATATAATTAATTTATTTTTTTTATTTATATATAATAAGAAATATTAAAAAATTTATATAATTTTTAAAAGAATAGTTCATAAAAAATTTTAATTTTTTGATTAATATATTTATTGTTTTAGAATAAATTTATTTTAAATTAAAACTATTATATGTTTTATTTGTTTAAAAAAAAATTTTTATTTTATTATTATAAAATAGTAAATAATTAATAAAAATTTTATTATTTTTATATGTAATTTTTATAAAAAATTTTTTAAAATAATTTTATTATACTGTATTTAATTTTTTTTATAGTATATATATTTTTAGATTGTATTATATTTATTTTTGATAAAAATTTTAAAATAATTTTTATTAAATAAAGAAAATTAAATTTTAATATTTGAGAAAAAATATGAAAAAAATAGTATCATTTATAAAGTTTTTAATTTTAATGTTTGTTTTATCAATGGGAATATTTTTTTCGAAATCTGTATTTTGTTCAGATCAAAATGAAATAAAAAATAATTCTCAACATAAGGATTATAATTTATCTCCTGTAATAAAAAAAATTTTACCTTCTGTGGTAAGAGTTATCACTGATTTTAACAATTTGTATCATGGTTATTGTTATGATTCTTCTTATCAAAATAAAACTGATATTTTATCTTCTTCTTACTCACGTTTTTCTAAATATAATAATCATATTTTGAAAAATTTTTTATCAACAAAAAAAATAAATCCAAGGATTATTACTAACGCAAAAAGTAGTAAGTTAGGATCTGGAATTATTATTGATTCTGAGAAATCTTATGTCATTACTAATTATCATGTTGTTAGTCATGCTTCAAAAATAGTTGTTTCTTTAACTAATGGAAAGGAATATGTCGCCAAAATAGTTGGAACAAATAGAAAATTTGATTTAGCATTATTAAAATTAATTGATGCAAAAGATTTACCTTCTGTAAAAATTTCTAGTTCGGATAATTTAAATATTGGAGATCCTGTTTTTGCTATTGGAAGTCCATATAATTTAAAAAATTCTGTAACTTTAGGAATTATATCATATTTAGAAAGAATCGTTAATCCAAAAAGTATTTTTGATAATTTTATTCAAACAGATGCTGCAATTAATCATGGAAATTCTGGAGGGCCTTTATTTAATATAAAAGGTGAATTAATTGGCATTAATACTTCTATGATTTCTAGTAGTGTTGAGTCAGGAAATATTGGTCTTGGATTTTCTATACCAAGTAATTCTGTTATTAGATTTGTAAAAAATATATTAAAGTATGGGAAAATTAATTTTGGTCATTTAGGAATGTCTGTGTCAACGCTTTCAAAAAGTTCTATTGATGAATTAAAATTACCTTTAAAAAAATCAGCTGTAGTTGTTAATGTTGTAAATAAAAATTCCGCTGCAGAAATTTCTGGTATAAAAGTTGGAGATATTATAACTTCTGCAGATAATCAAGATATAGAAGATTCTTATTCTTTAAGAAGAATTTTAACAAATTATTCTGCTGATGATACTATTGCATTAAAGATTTTTAGGAATGATAGTTATTATGATATTTCACCTGAATTAAAAAGCTATACTCCAAATTTTGTTTATTCTGGTAGTTTGCATTATAAATTGCAAGGAGCTGTAATATCTACTTATGATAGAGATAAATTATTAAAAGATATAGAAAATAAAAAAATTGGAAAATTTTATTTACCTGATGCTCAAGGTGTTAGAATAAATAGGCTTTTAGACAAAAGTTTTGTTAAAAGATCTGGTTTATTAAAAAATGATATTATAGTTGAAGTAAATATGAAGCCAGTTAAAGATCTTAAGACATTAAAAGAAGCTTTATCTATTAATAAAAATGTTATTTTATTAAAAATAATTAGATATAATAAGTTATTTTTTAAAGTTCTTTAGTTGTTTAAAAAAAAACAAAAAAAAAAAATAAAAAATTTTCCCGCCCTATTTAAAAAAATTGGGCGGTTTTTAAGAATTTTTTAAAAATATTTTTTTAAAGTATAAAAATTTATTTAACATTTCCTCTTAATAAATTATTAAGTTCAACTTTTGTTAATGTTTTAGAATCAACTTTTTTTACTATAATTGCACTATATAAGTTATATTTTTTATTTTTTGATGGTAAACTTCCAGAAACTACAACTGATTTTTTTGGAACTCTTCCAAAATAAATTTTATCTTTTTCTCGATCATAAATTTTTGTACTCTTTCCAATAAATACTCCCATTGAAATTACTGAACCTTTTTCAATTATTACTCCTTCAACTATTTCTGATCTTGCTCCAATAAAACAGTTGTCTTCAATTATAGTTGGATTATTTTGTAATGGTTCTAAAACACCTCCTATTCCAACACCTCCAGATATATGTACATTTTTTCCTATTTGAGCACATGAACCTATTGTTGACCATGTATCAATCATTGTTTTTTTTCCAATATATGCACCAATATTTATAAAACATGGCATAAGTATTGTATTTTTTTCAATAAATGATCCATATCGTACTATTGCAGAAGGAACTGTTCTGATGTTATCTTTCTTAAATTTTTTTTTTGTGTAATTTTCATATTTTAAAGGAATTTTGTCGTAATAATTTGTAAAATTTCCGTTAAATATTTTACTTTTTTTAAAATATAAAAATAACAAGATTGCTTTTTTAATCCATTGATGAGTAATCCATTTATTCTTTTTTTTTTCTGAAACTCTTAATTTTCCTAAATTAATCATTTTAATGGTAGAATATATTGCTTTAATTATTTTTGAATCATTTTTTTTAAGTGTATTATTTTCTTTTTTTTTAAATGCTTTTTCTATTGTTTTTTTTAAATCTGTCATTAATTTTTCTCTTTTATATTTTATTTTTTTTAAATATTTTTATAAAATTTTTTTTAAAAAATTTTTTCATTTTTTCTTAATGTTAATATTTCATATCCATTTTTTTTAACTAAAATTGTGTGTTCATATTGCGCAGATAAACTTTTATCTTTTGTTTTTATAGTCCATTTATCTTTATCACAAATAATATTTCTTTTTCCTGCATTAATCATTGGTTCTATTGTGAATATCATATTTTCTTTTAAAATAATTTTATTATGTGGAGAATAATAATGTAGTACATATGGTTCTTCATGAAAATTTTTTCCAATACCATGACCACAATATTCTTTTACAATAGAAAAATTTTTTTTCTTAATAGTTTTTTCAATTTTTTTTCCTATTTTATTTAATTTAATACCGTGTTTAACAATTTTTATAGCAGAATATAAACTTTTTTTAGTTATTTTACATAATTTTTTTGCTATTTTTGAACATTTTCCAACTAAAAACATTCGAGAAGAATCTCCAAAATATCCATCTTTTTTTAAAGATATATCTATATTTACTATATCTCCATTTTTTAAAATTTTATTTTTATTTGGTATTCCATGACATACTACATCATTAACTGAAATACATGTAGAATTTGGATATCCTTTATATCCTAGACACGCTGAAACAACTTTTTGTGTATTATAAATATAGTCATGACAGATTTCATCTATTTCTTTTGTACTAATTCCTTCGACAACATGTTTTTTAATCATTTCTAATACATTTGATGTTAATTTTCCAACTTCTTTCATTTTTTTTATATCAAAATTATTTTTTATAATAATCACGATTAAACCTTATATTTTTAAAAAAAATAATATATTTAAATAAATTTTTATATTTTTTTATATTTTATTATGATTTTTTTAATATATATTATATATAATATATTTTTTATAAAGAAATTTTGTATATTTATTAATTTAATATTTATTTAATATATATTTATATTAATTTATATATAATATATATAATATACAAATTTATATAAATTTTTGTTACATAAATTATTTTTTAAAGTATAAAGGATAGATATGATAAATATTTCTATGAAAGACATGTTAAAAGCTGGAATTCATTTTGGACATCAAACTCGTTATTGGAATCCTAAAATGAAGTCTTTTATATATGGTTCTCAAAATCGAATTCATATTATTAATTTAGAAAAAACTCTTCCAATGTTTGAGAATGCTTTAATAGAATTAAAAAAAATTCATTCTAGGAATGGAAAAATATTGTTTGTTGGTACAAAAAAATCTGCAAGTAATTTAATTAAACGATGCGCGATACTTTGTAAGCAATATTATGTAAATCATCGTTGGTTAGGAGGTATGCTAACTAATTGGAAAACTGTAAGACAGTCTATACAATATTTAAAAGATTTAGAAACACAATCAAAAGATGGAACTTTTAATAAGTTAACAAAAAAAGAAGCGTTAATTCGTACTAGAAAATTATTAAAATTAGAAAATAGTTTAGGTGGAATTAAAAATATGGGAGGTCTTCCAGATTGTTTATTTATAATAGATGCAGATTATGAAAATATTGCTATTAAAGAAGCAAGTCATTTAGGAATACCTATATTTTCAGTAGTTGATACAAATTCTAATCCAGATGGAATAAATTTTATAATTCCAGGTAATGATGATGCAATAAGATCTGTTAATTTTTATTTAAATAATGTAATTTCTATTATAAAAAATGATTATAAACAAACAAAAAAAATAAAAAATATTTAAATTTTTTAATAATTAACATTAATTTTAAATATTTAAAAAGATATAATATTTTTAAAAAAAATAAATGATTATTTTAAAATTAATTTATAATTATATTTTATTTTTAAATTTTTTTTATGCTTCAAGGATATTATGAAAATTTCAAATGATTTAATAAAAAAATTAAGAATAATGACTGGTATTGGAATATTAGATTGTAAAAGAGCTCTTTTAAAAAAAAATGGAGATATTAATTCTGCTGTAGATTATTTAAGAAAAAAAGGAAAGTCAAAAGCATTAAATAAATTATCAAGAAAAACTTTTCAAGGATCTATTTTTTCTGGAATTAAAAAAGATTTTGGAATTTTATTAGAATTGAATTGTGAAACAGATTTTGTTTCTAAGGATGATTATTTTATTAATTTTGGAAAAAAAATAATAAAATTTTTATTAGATACAAAAATAGATAATTTAAATTTTTTAAGAGACTCTTTTGAATCAGAAAGAGTAAATTTAGTATCGATTATTGGAGAAAATATAAAAATTTCTAGATTGTCAGCATTACATGGAAATTTTATTCATTCTTATATACATCATTCTAGAATTGGAGTTCTTTTAAAAAGTAATTCAAAAAAATTGGATTTAAATAAAAATATTTCTATGCATATAGCAGCGAGTAACCCATTATATTTAAATCCTTTAAGTGTTCCTGAAAATATAATCTTAAGGGAACGGAATATTCAATTATCTATGTCAAAACAGGTTGGAAAATCTAAATTTATAGCAAAAAAAATAGTAGAAGGTAGAATGAGTAAATTTTTCAGTGAAATTACCCTAATTAAACAACCTTTTGTAATAAATCCAAAACAAAAAGTAGAAGATTTTCTATTAGAAAATAATATTGTTGTAAAAAATTTTATTCGTTTTGAATTGGGAGAAAATAAAATATAAATGATTAAACATCATAAATTAATTTCTATATAGAATAAATTTTTTTAATTTTTTTACAAGAAATATTTTAATTATTTTTGAAAATAAATATTATTTTTCATGGATTTATATATATGACTATATCTAAAAATTTACTAAAATATTCTAGGGTTATTTTAAAATTAAGTGGAGAATCTTTAACTAACGTTAATAATTTTTCCAATATTGATTCAAGTTCTTTATTTTTTTTATCTAAGGAAATAAAAAAAATAATAGATTTAAATATTGAATTATGTATTGTTATTGGCGCTGGTAATTTATTTAGAGGAAGACAGTTACAAAAAATAGGTATTAATCGTGTTGTTGCGGATCATATAGGTATGCTTTCTACTGTAATAAATGGATTAGCTATAAATAATTTTATTAGTCAAATGGATATTAAAACATCTTTAATGTCATCTATTCCATTGAATGGAATTTGTGAAATTTATAATTGGAATAATGCTATAAATTTGTTATCTAAAAAAATAGTTGTAATTTTTTCTGCGGGTATTGGAAATCCTTTTTTTACAACAGATTCAGCTGCATGTTTAAGAGCGATTGAAATTAAAGCTGATATTGTTTTAAAAGGAACTCAAGTTGATGGTGTTTATAATTCTGATCCTAAAAAAAATATTAATGCTATTTTATATTCTAAATTAAGTTATCAAGAAGTTTTAGAAAAAGAATTAAAAGTGATGGATTTATCTGCATTTACTTTAGCTAGAGATTATAATATACCAATACGTGTTTTTAATATTAATAAAACTGGAGCTTTAAAAAGAATAGTTGAAGGGTTTGATGAAGGAACTTTAATTAATTAAGTTTTAAAAGAATTCCTAAGAAATAATATTTTATAATAATATTTTTATTTTAAAAATTTAGAAAAAATATTTATCAATAACAATTTGAGTTAAATAAAAATGAATATGATTCAAAAAGAAACAGAAAAAAAAATGAAAATTTGTGTAAAAAATTTTCTTTTATCTACTAATAAATTAAGAACTGATAGAGCATCTCCTGATCTATTAAAAGATTTAAGTATAGAATATTATGGAAAAAAAACTTTTTTAGGAAATGTTTCAAATATTACAGTAGAAGATTCTCATACATTAAAAATTAATACTTTTGATAAAAATATTAATAAAGATGTTGAAAAATCTATTATAAAATCTAATCTTGGTTTAAATCCGATTTCTTATGGAGATATAATTCGTGTACCTATTCCATTATTAACTGAAGAAAGAAGAAATGATTTAATAAAAATTTTATATAAAAAATCTGAAAATAGTAAAATTTGTATCAGAATGATTAGAAAAGATTCTAATAAATTAATAAATATTTCTTTAAAAGATAAAAATATTAGTAAGAATGAAAAAAATAAATATACAAGTGAAATACAAGCATTAACTGATATGTATGTATTAGAAATTGATCGTTTAAAAAAAATAAAAGAAAAATCTTTGTTTTCTTTATGATATTTATTTTTTTTTGAAAATATATAAAAATATAGAAAATTATGTTTTTTAAAATTTTATAATAGTATTTTTTAAATATTTATAAATACATTATTTATTTATAAATAATGTATTTGAAAATTTTTTTTAAAATTTTTATTTAAAATATATTAATTTTTTATCTTTTAAAAAATAAAAATTTTATAAAGAATTATATTAATATTTTTGTTTTTTAAATTTTTATATAATTTTTATTAACAATAAATCTATTTAGATAATTTAAATATTTATATAAGAGGTTTTCCTTGCATAAAATTTATAAGAAAATGAAAATAAAAAATTTATTTTTAATATTTTTAGTTATCTTTAGTATTAACGTTGGATATGCTCATAATAATTCTGTCGTTAAAAAAATAGAATTTCAAGGATTAAAAAAAGTTTCAAAGGAAGAAGCTTTAAAATTATTAACGTTTCGTATTAATGAATCTTTTCCAAAATTTGAAATAGAAAATAGTATAAAAAAATTACTTTCAAGTAAAAAATTTAATAAAGTAAATGTGTTAAAAAAAGGACACACAATTATTTTTCAAGTTACAGAATGTCCTTTTATAAACAAAATTAATATTATAGGAAATAATTTTATTGAATTAAATTTTATTGAAAAAGTTTTGAAATTATCTGGAATAAATGAAAATAATTTTATTACTGACGATAGTATTATTTTTTTTAAAAATAAATTATTAGAGTATTATTCTAGTGTTTTAAAGAATCATGCAGATATTAAGTGTAAATTTTTAGAACAAAATAAAGATATTAATATTTTAGAAATAAATATATCTGAAGGTGTTGATTCAAATATAAAGGAAATTAAAATAAATGGTAATAAAAAATTTTCTTTAAAAAAAATTATGTCTTTTTTTAGTAATTATAACAAATGTTGTTTATTAAGAAAAATTATAAAATCTGAATATAATTATTTAAATTTGCAAGAAGATCTAAAAAATTTATATAATTTTTATAATTGTAATGGTTATATTACTTTTGAGATTTTAGATACGAAAATAAAATATTTAGATGATAAAAATAATGTTTCTGTAACTATTGTTATTAATGAAGGAGATACATATAATGTTTCAAAAATTTCAATAGATGAAGATGATCCTATTTTTTTAAAAAATTCAAAAATTTTTTCTAAAAAATATGAAAATAAATTATATAATATTGAAGATTTAATTTTTCTTCAATACAGTATACAAAAAGAATTATTTAATAATGGATATATAAATTCTTCTATTTTCATTAATCCTTCTATTGATAGTTTGAATCATACGGTACAATTTACTGTTAAAATTCAGAAGAACGATAAATTTTTTGTTAAAAAAATTTTATTTGATGGTAATTTTTTAACTAAACGAAAATATTTAATTAGAAAAATGCTTCAAAAAGAAAATTCTGTTATAAATAGAGATTTATTAAATGAAGACTTAAAAAATTTACAGGAAACTGATTATTTTGATAGCATAGATGTTGAATTTAAAAATCATTCTGCTAATAAATTTAATTATTTAGATGTGATTTATCATGTTAAAGAAAAAAAATCAAATAATTTTAATATTGGTTTTGCGTATGATAATAAAAATAAGTTAAATTGTAATTTACAATTACTTAAAAATCATTTTTTACGTACAGGTAATGTTTTATCTTTATATATGTCGCAATCTTTACAACAAAATTCTTTACAAATTTTTTATATGAATCCTTATTTTACTAAAAAAAATTTAATTTTTAATGAAAATGTTTTTTTTAATATGGTTGGAAAAGATATTGATTTTCATTTAAATAATACAGATAATTACAAATTAAACACTATAGAAAAAATTGGTTATGTAATAAAAAATTTTTTTAATTTAGAAAAAGAAAGTTTTAAAAATAGTCATATGAATTATGGAGAAGAAACATCTATTGGGATGCCATTTTTTCAACATAATATTTATAATTGTAATTTAGGATACTCCCATTATGAATTTTCAGATTCATATAAAAATTTTTTTAAAAATATTCCAGTTTTAAAAAAATATTCTAAAAATATTTTAAAAAGAAAATGTTTTCAAGAAATTAACAATATTTATATAAATAATTCTTTAAATTTTAATACAACAGACAATGTATTTTTTCCCACTTCAGGTTGTAATTCAACTGTTTCTTTAAATTCTATATTTCCTTATAAAAATAAAAATTATTTTAAATTTATTTTTGATATAAGAAAATATTTTCCAATATTATGTACAAATAATAATGTTACTTTTTTATTTCATTCATATTTTGGATGTGAATTATTTAAAAATAATGATTTATATATTGAAGATTATGATAACTTTCATGCTGAAAACGATCATACTGTAAGAGGTTATTATTTAGAGAATATTGGTTCGAAAATATTTTCTGTAGATAATTTAAAAGCTAATAACTTATCAGATAACAATAAAGAAAATAATTTATTTAATTCTAATAAATCAAAAGAAAATATAATGAATAATTGTATCGGAGGAAATTTTATTTCTATGACAAATTTAGAACTAATTTCTTCTATCCCATTTTTTGAAAACGAATATTTAAAATCTATACGATTTTCTACTTTTTTAGATTTTGGTAGAATATGGATGCAAGATAATTTTTTTAAAAAAAAACAATCTTTGGTTATATATAATAATCCAAAAAATATTTATTCATCTTTTGGAGTGTCTTTAAAATGGCAATCTCCGTTTGGAATGTTATCTTTTTCTTATGCAATACCTATTAAACCAATTAATAAAAATGATGTTGAAAAATTTCAAATATCTTTTGGACAATAAACAATAATTTTTTTAAAAGAAATTTATTTTTTTAATTTTCTCAGTATTTTTCATCTTATTTAAATTAAATAAGATGAATTATATATTTTATAAATTTTTTAATTTTTTTATGATTAGTGTATTTTATATGAATAAAAATAATTTTTTAAAGTTTATTTTACATCGTTATCCTTTTTTATTTATCGATAAAGTAATTTGTTTTGAAAAACAAATTTATTTAATTTCAAAATTTAGAGTACGTCCAGATATATTTTTTTTTTCTGGTCATTTTCCTAAAAATCCAATTTTTCCTGGTGTGTTAATTCTTGAATCTATGATGCAATCTGCTGGAATTTTGTGTGGTATGAGTTATAAAAATATTTTTAAAAAATTATATTATTTAACTACGATCAAAAATGCAAAATTTAAAAGATTGGTATTTCCAAATGATATTTTGAATATAAAGATTTTTTTTTTAAATCATCATAAAAATTTTATAAAATTTCATGGATTTGCTTTTGTTAAAGATTTATTAGTGTGTGAAGCGATCATTACAATTTATATTCAATAAGAATTTTAAAAAAAATATTTTTTTTAAGTAATATATTTTAGGAAATAAAAAAATGTCTGATCCTGTTTTTATTCATTTACGTTTACATAGTGATTATTCTATTTTAGATGGTTTATGCAAACCTGAAAAAATAATTAAGAGAGCATCATTACTTAATATTGTTTCTCTTGGAATGACAGATTTTACGAATCTTTATGGAGTTATTAAATTTTATAAATTAGCACATAAAAATGGTATTAAACCTATTATAGGAGCAGATTTTAATATTTTTTCTTTTGATAATAATATTTATGAATTAACTATATTAGCATGTAATAATTTAGGTTATGAAAATTTAAAATTACTTATTTCAAAAGCATATCGAAAGGGTTATAAAGAACTAAAAAATATTTATATTAAGCAAAAATGGTTAGTAGATTATCGTGAAGGTTTGATATTATTATCAGGTGGAATTGATGGAGAAATTGGTAAATATTTTTTAGAAAAAAAAAAATATTATTTGAATAAAACTTTAGATTTTTATCAAAAATATTTTAATGAACATTATTATTTAGAAATTTCTAGAATTGGAAGAATAAATGAAGAAAAATATATAAAAAATATATTAGATATTTCTTTAGAAAGAAAAATACCTTTTGTTGCAACAAATAATGTTAGATTTATTAAAAAAAATGATTTTCGATCTCATATGATTCGAATAGCAATACATCATGGAATTTCTTTAAATCAAGCAAAAAATTCTTTTAGTAAATATAGTAAAAACCAATTTCTTAAAACAGAAAAAGAAATGAAAAAATTATTTTTTGATATTCCAGAAGCATTAAAAAATTCAGTAGAAATATCTAAAAGATGTAATGTTTATATAAAATTTGGAAAATATTTTTTACCTAAATTTAACACAGGTAATATTAGTGAAAAGAAATTTTTAATAAAAAAATCTGTGGATGGTTTACGAGACAGATTAAAATTAATGAAATTTGATGACAAGGATAAAAAATTTTATAAAAATAAATATCGAAAACGATTATTTATGGAATTAAAAATAATAAATAAAATGGGTTTTCCCGGTTATTTTCTAGTAGTTATGGAATTTATTCAATGGGCAAAAAAAAAAAATATATTTGTTGGTCCAGGACGAGGTTCTGGTGCTGGTTCTTTGGTTGCTTTTTGTTTAAAAATTACAGATATCAATCCAATAACATTTGATTTATTATTTGAGCGTTTTTTAAATCCAGAAAGAATTACAATGCCAGATTTTGATGTAGATTTTTGTATGAATAAACGTGATTTAGTAATTGATCATGTTTCAAAAATTTATGGAAAAGATTCTGTTTCACAGATAATTACTTTTGGAACAATGACAGCGAAAGCGGTCATACGTGATGTAGGTCGTGCTTTAGGTTATCCATATGGTTTTTTAAATAGAATTTCAAAATTAATTCCTAATGATTCTGGAATATTTTTAAAACAAGCTTTTTTAAATTCAAAAGAATTATCCACGTTGTATAAATATGATTCTGATTTTAAAGATTTAATTAAATCTACTAAAAAATTGGAAGGAGTAATTAGAAATGTTGGAAAACATGCTGGAGGAGTAGTAATAGCTCCATCTAAAATTACAGATTTTACTCCTGTTTATTATGATGCAATAGAAAAGAAAAACTCAGTTACTCAATTTGATAAAAATGACATTGAAGATGTTGGTTTAGTAAAGTTTGATTTTTTGGGTTTGAAAACTTTAACAGTTATTGATAATACTATAAAAATGATTAATAAAAATTATTTTTTAAAATATAAATATCATAAATTTAGTATTGAAAATATTTCTTTAAATGATAAAAAAAGTTTTAAATTATTAAGAAATGGTGACACTACATCTATTTTTCAATTAGAATCAGAAGGCATTAAAGATTTAATTATTCGATTAAAACCAGATTGTTTTGAGGAAATTATTGCTTTAGTAGCTTTATTTCGTCCCGGACCCTTACAATCAGGAATGGTTGATAATTTTATTAATAGAAAACATGGAAGAGAAAAAATTTATTATCCAGATAAAAGATGGGAGCATAGAATATTAAAACCAATTTTAAAATCTACTTATGGTATTATTTTATATCAAGAACAAGTAATGAAAATTGCTCAAATATTTTCTAATTATACTTTGGGTGAAGCTGATTTATTAAGAAGAGTAATTAGTAAAAAAAATTTTAAAGAAATGTCTACTCATCGTTCAAAATTTATAATTGGTGCTAAAAATAATAATATTGATAAAGTTTTATCAAATAAAATATTTGATTTATTAGAAAAATTTGCAGGATATGGTTTTAATAAATCTCATTCAGTAGCATATGCTCTTTTGTCTTATCAAACTTTATGGTTAAAATCAAATTATCCAGCTGAATTTATGGCTTCTGCTATGACTATGGATATGCGGTATTCTAATAAAATTATGATTTTAGTGGAGGAATCTTTTAAACTAAATTTATTAATACTTTCTCCAAATATTAATGTTAGTAAAAAACATTTTTTTGTTATTAAAAAAACAAAAATTATTTTTGGTTTAGGAGCAATTAAAGGTTTAGGTGAATTAACTATTGAAAAAATTATTGTTGAAAGAAAAAAAAATGGAGATTTTCAAAATTTAAATGATTTATGTGTTCGTGTTGGTCCAAAGATTATTACTAAAAAAATTTTAGAAAAATTAATTTTTTCTGGAGCATGCGATTGTTTTAAAATAAATAGATTTTTTATGTATCATTCAATAAATTATATAGTTCAATCATCTATTCAACATATAAATTTTATGTTATCTAAACAATTAGATTTTTTTAATAATGATTTTTTTTATAAAAGAAATTTTTTTAAAAAGAAGTTTATTATAGATTTAAATTGGTCAGATAAGTTTGAATTAGATAATGAAAAAGATATATTAGGTTTTTATCTTACTAAACATCCATTTAACTTATATAAAAAAGAAATTAACAATTATTTAATTACTATACCGTTAAATAAAATAAATTTATTAGAAGAATATAAAAATGTTAGTGTATCTGGCATTATTTTAAATATTAAATGGTTATTTACTAAAAATAAAAAAAAAATGATTATATTAAAGTTAGATGATAATAGTCAAAAAATAGATGTTTTTATTTTTGAAAAATTGTTATTAAAAAAAAAATATATTTTAAAAATTAATAATATTATAGTTTTAAATGGATTTATTAAAAGAAATTATTTTAAAAAATCTTCAATTATTATTGCAAAAACAATTGATAGTTTGTATTCTATTAGAAAAAAAAAATTAATTAAAATAAAAGTATTATTAAAAAATTCTATTATTTCTATAAAATTTTTTTCAAAAATAAAAAAAAATATTAATAATTTTTTTGGTGGAAAAACTATTTTAAAGATTGCTATTGATTATGAAAAATCTTTAATCAAAAAAAATAAATATACAAAAATATGGAAAGTATATCCAACAGATAATTTATTTTATTTTTTAAAATCTTTTCCTTTTTTAAAAAAAATTAAAAAAATATATTCTTAATAAAATGATTAAATTAATTTAATTTATTTTTTTTTTTATTTTTTTTAAAATTATTTTTAAAATATTTTTAATTTTTATTTTTTTAATTAATTGAGTTTTTCTATTTTTTAATTCTACATATTTATTAATTATATTTTTTTGGCTAATTATTATTTTATAAGGAAAACCAATTAAATCAGATTCTGAAAACATTTTTCCAGGTTGTTCATTTTTATCATAAAAAAATACTTTAATATCATTTTTTTTAAATTGATAATATATTTTTTCTGATATTATTTTTACTTTTTTATTATTTTTCATATTTATTGGAATAATAGATACGTGAAATGGGGCAATAGAAATTGGCCAAATGATTCCATTTTTATCGCAGTTATTTTCTATTATTGCTCCTATTAAACGACTAATTCCTATTCCATAGCAACCCATTTCTATTAATTTTTTTTTTTTTTTTGTTTTTATGAATGTATTAAAAATTTTTGAATATTTTGTATTTAGTTGAAAAATATGTCCAATTTCTATACTTTTTTTATTTTTTGAATTATTATATGAAAAATGTTTATTATAATATGTATGAAATTCATGTGATATACTTCCTCCAATGATTCCATTTTTGACTTTTTTAATTTTTATTTTTAAATTCATTTTAAGAAATATTTTTAAGTATATATTAAATATTTTTTTATATGTTTCTTTTAAAGATTTTTTATTTTTATGAAATGAATATGCATCTTTCATAATAAATTCTCTAGTTCTTAAAATTCCTTCTTTAGGACGTATTTCGTCTCTAAATTTTGTTTGAATTTGGTATATTATTATAGGTAGCTCTTTATATGAATTTATAGTGTTTTTAATTAAATTAGTTATTATTTCTTCATGTGTAGGAGATAATATAAGTTTTTTTTGTTTTCTATCAAGAATTGTAAATAATTCTTTTCCATATAAATCTATTCTCTTACTTTTTATCCATAATTTTGAAGATTGTAAAATTGGCATACTTATTTCTAAAAAATTATTTTTATTTAATTTTTTTTGTATGATTTTTTTTATATTTTTTAAGACTCTTGTTCCATTTGGAAGCCACGTATATATTCCAGAAGATGTTTTTTTAATCATTCCTGAACGTATCATTAATTGATGGCTAATATTTTTTGAATTTTTTGGTATTTCTTTTTTAGTGAAAAGTAGATATTTAGTTTGTCTCATATTATCTCTTATTTATATTTCAGAATTTTTTTTATAAAAAATTACGTTTATAATATATTTTTATTTTATAAGAAAATAAATATTTTAACAATTTTAATTATGTTATAAAATTCTATTTATTGTAAATATAATTGTTAATTATTTTTAAAATTTAAAATTATATTATTGTTTATATTATTGAATAATTAATAATAAATTGGATTATAATTTATATATGTCAAATAATGAAGAAAGAAAAGAATCTCCTACACAAAATAGATTAAAGAAAGCTAAAAAAAGTGGAATGAATACATATTCTAAAGAATTAAATTCATTAATTTCTTGTATTTCTTTTTTGATAATGTTTTTTTTTCTTAAAAAAATTATAATTTTTAATATAATTAAAATTTTTATGTTAACTTTTTCATTTAATCAAAGCATAACAAATGAAAATTTTTTATATATTATAAAAAATATTTTTTTTATTATAAAAAATATTTTTATTATATTTTTTTCAATGTTTTTTTGTTTAATGATTTTAAGTATTTTTTCTCCTTTATTATCTAAAAATTTTTTATTAAGTTTTAAAATGATAGAATTTAATTTTAAAAAATTAAATTTTTTTTATGGATTATCTCAAATTTTTTCTTTTAATATTTTTTTTGAATTTTTTAAAGTTTTTTTTAAGATTTTTATATCATTTGTTTTGATAGGATTATTTTTTTTAATGTTTTTTTTAAAGTATATTAATTTATTTTATTGTTCTTTTTATAATGCTTTGTTAAATGGAATAATTTTGATCTCATTTTTTTATATTGTTTCTTTAATTGCTTTTATTCCATCTGTAATTTTTGATGTTTTTTTCAGTAATTATTTATATTATAAAAAATTAAAAATGAGTCATCAAGAGTTAAAAGACGAAATTAAAAATTCTGAAGGTAATCCTGAGATTAAAACAAAAATTAGAGAAAAAATTCGAAGTATTTTAAAAGAAAATTCAACTTCTGAAATTTATAAATCTGATGTATTAATTTTTGATGTTAGAGGTTATTCTGTTTGTTTAAAATATGATAAAAATTTTATGACTGCTCCAAAAATTATATCAAAAGGAATTGGAGAATTTGCGTTTAATACTTTAAAGTTAGCAAAAAAATATAATATTCCTATTTTTGAATCTTCTCAAATAACAAAAATTTTATATGAAAATGGAGAAGTTGGAAAAGATATACCTGGAATTTTTTATTCAGTAATTTCAGAAATTTTTGCATGGTTATTAGAACTTAAAAAATGGAGAAAAAAAGGTGGAAAGTATCCAAAATCTCCAAAATATTTACATATTCCATTCAATTTAAATATTTTAGGAAAAAATAAAAAATGATAAATTTTTTTTCTTTTAATAATTTTTTTAAAATAATAAGAAAAATTACATTACAAGAATTATCTGGTCCTTTTTTAATTATCATTATTTTATCTATGATGATAATTCCATTAAATTCATTTTTTTTAGATTTATTATTTACTTTTAATATATTTATTTCAATTTTAGTTTTATTAGTTTCAATGATGACTAAAAGTATTTTAGAATTTACTTCTTTTCCCACTGTTTTATTATTTACAACGCTATTACGTTTATCTTTAAATATTGCTTCTACTAGAGTTATTTTGTTATTTGGACATTTAGGAGAATTTTCTGCTGGTCATGTTATAGAATCTTTTGGACATTTTTTAGTAGGTAGTAATTTTTCTATTGGAATTATTGTTTTTTTAATTTTAGTAATTATTAATTTTGTTGTCATCACTAAAGGAGCGAGTAGGATTGCAGAGGTTAGTGCTCGATTTATTTTAGATGGTATGCCTGGAAAACAAATGTCTATTGATTCTGATTTGAATGCTGGTTTAATAAAAGAAAGTGAGGCCAAAATTAGAAGATCATATATTTCTCAAGAAGCGGATTTTTATGGATCAATGGATGGTGCAAGTAAGTTTGTAAGAGGAGATGCTATAGCTGGTATTTTAATTATGATTATTAATATAATCGGTGGTTTGGTTATTGGATTATTACAACATCATATGAATGTATTTCAAGCAGTTAAAGTTTATACTCTCTTAACTATAGGAGATGGATTAGTTGCTCAAATTCCTGCGTTGATTATTTCTACTGCAGTTGCTGTTATTGTTACACGGGTAGATAATACCAAAAATGTTAGTGAACAAATGATTACTCAATTATTTTCCAATTTAAATATAATTTTTTTAAGTGGATTTATTTTAATGATATTTGGTTTAATACCTGGAATGCCTCATACAATTTTTTTATTATTTTCTATGTTTTTATTATTATTTAAACTTTTATATAAAAAAACTTCAATTACGTTGATAGATAAAACTAAAAAAAATAAATTTAAGAAAAATAAATTTGATCTTTCTTTAAATGATCTTTCTTTAGAAGATTTCATATCTATTAGTTTGGGGAATGATTTGTTGGATTTAATTAATTATAAAAATAAAAAAAATTTGTTTGATAAAATTTTTTCTGTTCGAAAAAAATACCTTCATGAATTTGGTTTTTTATCTCCAAAAGTGAATATAATACATGATTCAAATTTGTTATCTTCTCAATATAAAATTTTTATTAGAGGTATTGAGAGTGCTTCAGGATTTGTATATTTGAAAAAATATCTTGCTATTTCTTCTCATTTTTCACGTGGTGAATTATCAGGAAAAAAAACAACTGATCCAATTTTTGGTTTAAAATCATATTGGATAAAAAATAAATATAAAAAGTTAGCAAAGAATAAAAAATATCAAGTAATGGATTCTCTTACTGTAATATCTAAACATTTTGATTCTCTTCTTTCAATTAATATGAGTGATTTGTTTAGTCGTCAGGATATGCAAAATTTATTAAATAAGATAAACGTTGAAGTTCCTGAATTAACAGAAAATCTTATACCAAATACATTTACTTTAACTAAAATTAAACAAGTTTTTCAGAATCTTTTATTAGAACATATACCTATTAAAGATATGAGAACAATTTTAGAAGTTTTAATTGAAAATTCTTCTTATCAAAAAAATATTGATGAATTAATAAATATTGTTCGAATTTCTTTAGGAAAATCTATAGTTCAAAGAATATTTTTAAATAAAATGCAAATTCATGCTATTGGAATTTCTGTTCATTTAGAAAAAATTTTTGTAAAATCTTTATATAAAAATAAAATAATTGATTCTGCTATTTTAACAAAATTTGTTAAAGAAGCAAAAAAGTCAATTATTCTTTTAGAATCTATGAAATATCCTGTTGTTTTTATAGTAAATCATACTTTAAGATTTTTTATTTTTCGTTTATTAAAAACAAATCTTTTTCATGTAAATGTTTTATCAAATTTAGAAATTCCTAATAATAAAAAAGTAATTTTTATTCAACTTATAAAGTAATTTTTTTAGATAATTAATTTATTTTATTTTACATAAATTTCGTTATTTTTATTCCTAGTAAATTTAAGCCTTTTTTTAAAATTTTTCCAATTAAATAAGATATTTTTAGTCTTGTTATTTTTTTTTTTTTATTTGTATTTAATATTTTATATTTTTCATAAAAATTTGAATATATTGATGATAATTCATAAATATATGAACAAATTAAGTGAGGTTTTCCAAATTTTGAAGATTTTAATATTATTTCTTTAAATTCTAAAATTTTAATTGATAAATTTATTTCATCAGAATTAGAAAGATTCATCGTTTTACATTTAAAAATATTTTTTTTATATTTTTTTATTAACGATACTATTCTTATATATGTATATTGGATATATAAAGAGGTATTGCCTTCGAAAGATAATATTTGATCCCAATCGAATATATAATTAGTTGTTCTATTTCTAGATAGATCTGAATATTTTATTGCTCCTATTCCAATAATTTTAGATAATTTATTTAAATAATTTTTATTAATTTTTTTATTTTTTTTTAAAATTAATATTTTTGCTCTGTTAATAGATTCTTTAATTAAATCATATAATTTAATTGTATTTCCAGAACGAGTTTGAAATGGTCGGTTATTTTTAGATAACATCATTCCAAAAAAATGATGTTCTATTTTAATTTTTTTTGTAATATATTTTGCTTTTGTTGCAATTTTACAAATTTGATTAAAATGTTGTTTTTGACGAGAGTCTACATAATATAATATTTTATTTGCTTTGAGTATTTTATATCTGTATTTAAGACAAGCAATATCTATAATTGAATATAAAAATGGTCCATTTTTTTTTTTTAAAATCACTCCCATATTTTTTCCTTGTCTATTTTTTATATCTTTTAAAAAAACTATTACATTTCCATTTTTTATTACTGCTATTTTTTTATTAATCAAATCTTTTAAAATTTTTGGAAGCATATTTTTATAGAAACTTTCTCCAACAATATTTTTATCTTTTAAAGTGATATTTAATAATTTATAAATTTTTTTATTTTGTTTAAGATTTAATTTAATAATATATTTCCATATTTTATAAACAGATTTATCATTTTTTTGAATTTTAGTAGTATATTTATTAACTTTATATTCAAATAATTTATTTTTTTTATGTAATTTTTTTGCTTTACAATATATTTTTTCTAAATTTGATATTGAGAATTTTTTTATTTCATGAATTTTTTTTTTTTTTTTTAAATAAGCAATTATCATTCCAAATTGATTTCCAAAATCTCCAATATGATTTGTACGGATTACTTTATATCCAATAAATTTCATTATTCTAGCTGTGGCATCGCCTATTATAGTTGATCTTAAATGTCCAACATGCATAGATTTTGCCATATTTGGAGAAGAATAATCGATAATTACTATTTTTTTTTCTTTTTTTTTTTCTATTATTATTTTTTTTTTTAAAAAAACATTATTTAAATAATTTTCTAACCATTTTTTATTTAAAAAAATATTTATAAAACATGGTTTAGAAAATTCAATTTTTTCTATAATTTTTTTAGTACTCATTTTTTTTATAATTTTTTTTGATAATTTTTCTAATGAAATTTTACATTTATAAGAAATTTGAAATAAATTATTTAATTGATAATGTCCATTTTTTATATTTTTATTTTTTTGAATAATAATTTTAATTTTTTTACAATTTTTTTTTTTAATAATTTTTTCAATATTTTTTTTTAATATATATATTATTTTCATATAATCCTTTTAAATATTTTAATATTTATTTATGAAATATTTTTTATTTAAATTTATTATATCTATTTTAATATTTTTTTTTTAAAAAAAATAAAAATATGTTTGACAATAATGAAAATATATTATATTATAGAAAAACTTTAATTAGTAACGCTCTTTTAAAAAATATCAGATAATCTGTGTGGGCACAGAAAAATTTAAGTGCAAAAATTGTTTAGTAAGAATTTTTTGAATTTATTTAATTCAAAGTTTTAAAAAATGAAGAGTTTGATCATGGCTCAGATTGAACGCTGGCGGCAAGCCTAACACATGCAAGTCGTGCGGCAGCGAAAGAAAAAATTTATTTTTTCTTGTCGGCGAGCGGCAAACGGGTGAGTAATATCTGGGGATCTGCCCAAAAAAGGGGGATAACTACTGGAAACGGTAGCTAATACCGCATAATGTTGAAAAACTAAAGTAGGGGATTTTAATTTTTTTTTAAAACCTTGCGTTTTTGGATGAACCCAGATGAGATTAGCTTGATGGTAAGGTAAAAGCTTACCATGGCTACGATCTCTAGCTGGTCTGAGAGGACGATCAGCCACACTGGAACTGAGACACGGTCCAGACTCCTACGGGAGGCAGCAGTGGGGAATATTGCACAATGGGCGAAAGCCTGATGCAGCTATGCCGCGTGTATGAAGAAGGCCTTAGGGTTGTAAAGTACTTTCGTTAGGGAGGAAAGAAACATATATAATACATTTGTTTTGTGACGTTACCTAAAAAAGAAGCACCGGCTAACTCCGTGCCAGCAGCCGCGGTAATACGGAGGGTGCGAGCGTTAATCAGAATTACTGGGCGTAAAGAGCACGTAGGCGGTTTTTTAAGTCAGATGTGAAATCCCTGGGCTTAACCTAGGAATTGCATTTGAAACTGGAAAACTAGAGTATAGTAGAGGGAGGTAGAATTCTAGGTGTAGCGGTGAAATGCGTAGATATCTGGAGGAATACCTGTGGCGAAAGCGGCCTCCTGGACTAATACTGACGCTGAGGTGCGAAAGCGTGGGGAGCAAACAGGATTAGATACCCTGGTAGTCCATGCTGTAAACGATGTCGACTTGGAGGTCGTTTCCAAGAGAAATGGCTTCCGAAGCTAACGCGTTAAGTCGACCGCCTGGGGAGTACGGCCGCAAGGCTAAAACTCAAATGAATTGACGGGGGCCCGCACAAGCGGTGGAGCATGTGGTTTAATTCGATGCAACGCGAAAAACCTTACCTGGTCTTGACATCCATAGAATTTTTTAGAGATAAAAAAGTGCTTTCGAGAACTATGAGACAGGTGCTGCATGGCTGTCGTCAGCTCGTGTTGTGAAATGTTGGGTTAAGTCCCGCAACGAGCGCAACCCTTGTCCTCTGTTGCCATCGGTTCGGCCGGGAACTCAGAGGAGACCGCCGGTTATAAACCGGAGGAAGGTGGGGACGACGTCAAGTCATCATGGCCCTTACGACCAGGGCTACACACGTGCTACAATGGCACATACAAAGAGAAGCAACTCTGCGAAGATAAGCAAACCTCACAAAGTGTGTCGTAGTTCGGATTGGAGTCTGCAACTCGACTCCATGAAGTCGGAATCGCTAGTAATCGTGGATCAGAATGCCACGGTGAATACGTTCCCGGGCCTTGTACACACCGCCCGTCACACCATGGGAGTGGGTTGCAAAAGAAGCAAGTAGCTTAACCTGAAAGGGATGGCGCTTACCACTTTGTGATTCATGACTGGGGTGAAGTCGTAACAAGGTAACCGTAGGGGAACCTGCGGTTGGATCACCTCCTTAAAAGTCACTTTATAAATTATAAAGTGCCCACACAGATTATTTGATATTTTAGCTTTTAAAGGCTTGTAGCTCAGTTGGTTAGAGCACACCCCTGATAAGGGTGAGGTCGGTGGTTCAAGTCCACTCAGGCCTAATAAACACCTTTATCTAGAAAAAATATTTTATTCAAATATTTTAAATTAATAATATTTTTTTATTTTTTTAAAAAAATGGGGCTATAGCTCAGCTGGGAGAGCGCCTGCTTTGCACGCAGGAGGTCAGCGGTTCGATCCCGCTTAGCTCCAAAATTTAAAATTTTATTTTTTTTGAACCATTATTTAAATCACTTGCTTTCTATCAGCTTCATTCCAAAATTTAAAATTTTATTTTTTTTGAACCATTATTTAAATCACTTGCTTTCTATCAGATTCATTCCAAAATTTAAAATTTACTTTTTATTTTTCTTAAATTACAAAAATAATCTATGTTATTTTTAGATTTATACCAATAATTTATAATATTTTTAACATTTTTTTCTTTAATTTTAAAAAAAATATTTATTTTTTTTTCAAAATTTAAATTACTATATTGTTTTAAATTTTTAAAATTTTTTTTTGCATAATCATAGTATTCCTTAATTAAAAAATCTTTTGGATTTATAGAGTTTGAAAATTTTAAATTTGATAAAGTATATTCATGTGAATTAAAAAAAATAGTATTTTTATTTAATTGTATAATTTTTTTTAATGAAAAATAAAGTTTTTTTGAACATCCATCATATGTTTTTCCGCATCCTGCAGAAAATAAAGTATCTCCACAAAATAAATATGGATAAAAATAATATGATATATCTATATTTGTATGACCTGGAGTTTTAAAAATTTTAAATAATTTATTAAAAATTATTATTTCACTATTTTTTTTTATTATTGTTTGTTTTGATTTTTTTATAAATTTTATTTTCTTTGGTGTAAATATTTTAATTTTTGGATAATTTTGAATTAAATGATATATTCCGTTGATATGATCTTGATGTAAATGAGTAATAAAAATTACTTTCGGTATTAAATTATTTTTTTCTAATTTTTTAATAATTGGAGTGGATTCTCCTGGATCGATTATAATACATTCATTTTTTTTTGAAATAATCCAAACTAAATTATCTTCTAAAACTTTAATATTTTGAATATTAATCATTTTTTATTTTCTCTTTTTTTTTTTTTTTTTTTTTTTTTTTTTTTTTTTTTTTTTTTTTACAAAATATTTTATATTTTATATTATATATCCTATATCTTTTTTTGTAGGGTTTTTTGCTGATTTTTTTGCTTTTTTATCGCATAATTCGTTTTCTTTTTGTCCTGAATGACTTTTTATCCAATTCCAATTAACACTAATATGTTTATTGATTGAAGAATCTAATCTTTTCCAAAGATCTATATTTTTAACTCTTTTATTGTTTTTTTTTTTCCAGTTATTTTTTTTCCATAAATGCATCCATTTTGTAAATCCATAGTTAACGTATTTGCTATCTGTATTAATTAAAATTTTTGATGGAATTTTTATTTTTTCTATTCCTTTTATTACACTAAGAAGTTCCATTCTATTGTTAGTCGTTAAAAAAAAACCATTACTTAATATTTTATTAATGCCTTTATATTGTATTAATGTACAAAATCCTCCAGGACCAGGATTTCCTAAACATGATCCATCTGTAAATATATTTATTGTTTTGTTCATTTTTTTTAATCCTTTTATAGAAAATTTTTATGAAAAATAGTATAAATTGTAGACAAATTGCATTAGATACAGAAACTACTGGAATAAATAAACAAGGTCCAGTTTATTTAAATCATAGAATAATAGAAATTGGAGCTGTTGAAATAATTAATAGAAAAATTACAAAAAATACTTTTCATGAATATATTAAACCAGATCGTTTAATAGATAAAGAAGCATATAAAATTCATAAAATTACTAATGAATTTTTATATAATAAAAAAAAATTTTCTGAAATTTATAAAAATTTTATTAATTTTGTTAAAGGTTCTCAATTAATTATACATAATTCAAAATTTGATTTGGGTTTTATTAATTATGAATTAAATATGCTCAATAAATCTGTTTCAAATATTTTAAATTATTGTACTGTAATAGATACGTTAAAATTATCAAGAAAAATATTTCCTGGTAGAAAGAATAGTTTAGAAGTTCTATGTAAACGTTATAAAATTTATGATAATAGAAAATTTCATAGTGCTATATTAGATGCAAAATTATTAGCTAAAATATATTTATTAATGACTACAGTACAAAAATCTTTTTTTTTTATTAATAATTCTAAAAATAAAATTTTTAAAAATATTAAAAAAAATAATAAAAAAATATTTTTATTTCAAAAAGCAAATTTTTTAGAAAATTCTATGCATATAAAATATTTAAATTTTATGAAAAAAAATGGTAAATGCCGTTGGAAAAATATAACAATTTAATAAAATATTGTTTTTTTTTAAAATTATAGTATAATTAATGAATAAATTTTTTTTAAAAAAAAATTTGGTGCGGTAGTTCAGATGGTTAGAATATCGGCCTGTCACGCCGGAGGTCACGGGTTCAAGTCCCGTCCGCACCGATATTTTATTTTTTCTTATTAAATATTTTTTTTATTTTAAATGAATTTTTTAATGTATGTTTTTTTATATTTAATTTTTTTAAAAAAAATAATATATTTTATTCATTTATAATTTTTCTATTATAAATATTTTTTCTAAATAAAATTTTTAGAATAATTTATTATTTTTTTAAATTTTTTATTAAATTTTTTAAGGATTTAACAAAAAAATTTTTATAAAAAATATATTTTTATATTTGGAAAGTTTTTATATTTGTTATAAAATTATAGCTATAAAATTAAATTTTAAAAAAAATTAATAAATTTTATAAGTTAATAGAATTAAATTATTTTCTTATATTAGTATATTTGATGAATTAAGTATTAAATATTTTTATAAGATTATATATGAGAATATTAGGAAATATTTATAAGAGAAGTAAAAAAATTTCAAAAAAAAAAAAAAAAAAAAAAAAAAAAAAAAAAAAAAAAAAAAAAAAAAAAAAAAAATAAAAAAAAAATTATATTAAATAATATTTTAAATAATAAATAGTTTATGAAAATTATATATAAAAAATATTATTAAATTATATTTTAAGGATTATTTTTTAACTATTTTTTAAAGTTTTAAAGTATTTTTTAGATAAATAAGATAAATTATTAAATTAATATTTTTAATATACTTATATTAGTAAGTATAGGATATTTTTTTTTCATGTAATTCTTTTATTATAAAATATTTTTTAAAAATATAAATCTTTTATTTCTTTTTTTTTTTTTTTTTTTTTTTTTTTAAAATATGAAAAAACTTATTCTTTAATTTTAAT